>JBIIIX010000002.1:0-31723 GCA_044234415.1 Cyanobium sp. | reverse complement strand
GGGGTGCGCACCTACTTCGGCAGTGTGTATGGCGCTGAGGCGGTGGTGCTCACCACCGGCACCTTCCTCGGCGGCCGCATCTGGGTGGGTCATCAAGCGATGCCGGCGGGCCGCGCCGGTGAGCAGCCCGCCGAGGGGCTCACCGAGGCCCTGCAGGCCCTGGGCTTTCATACCGACCGGCTCAAGACCGGCACCCCTGCCCGGGTGGATCGCCGCAGCGTCGACCTGGATGGTCTGGAGGAGCAACCCAGCGATGCCGCCGACCGCTTCTTTTCGTTTGATCCAACGGCCTGGCAGAGCGGCGAGCAAATGGCCTGCCACATCACCCGCACCACCGCCGCCACCCATCGGTTGCTTCGGGACAATCTCCATCTCACGCCCATCTATGGCGGCGTGATCGACAGCAAGGGGCCCCGCTACTGCCCCTCGATTGAGGACAAGATCGTTCGTTTCGCCGATAAGGACAGCCATCAGATCTTTTTGGAGCCCGAGGGCCGCGACACGCCCGAGCTCTACATCCAGGGCTTCTCCACGGGCCTGCCGGAGCCGTTGCAGCTGCAGCTGCTTCGTACCCTGCCGGGCCTGGAGCGCTGCCTGATGCTGCGGCCCGCCTATGCGGTGGAGTACGACTACCTGCCAGCCACCCAGCTGCGGCCAACCCTGGAGACCAAACGCGTGGCAGGCCTGTTCTGTGCCGGCCAGCTCAACGGCACCACCGGCTATGAGGAAGCGGCCGCCCAGGGCTTGGTGGCCGGCCTGAACGCCGCCCGGCGGATCCGCCGGCAGGAGCCCGTGTTGTTTCCGCGGGAGGGCAGCTACATCGGCACCCTGATCGACGATCTGGTGAGTCGCGATCTGCGCGAGCCCTACCGGGTGCTCACCAGCCGCAGCGAATACCGCCTCGTGCTGCGCGGCGATAACGCCGACCGGCGATTGACCCCCCTTGGCCATGCCCTTGGCTTGATCGGCGCGCGCCGCTGGCGGATCTTCGAGGCGAAGCAGCAGGCCATCGCGGCGGAGACGCGGCGCCTGGAGACCGTGAGGCTGCGGGCCCGGGATCCCGCCGCCGCCGCCGTGGCCGCCGCCAGTGGCGCCCCCATCCACGAGGCCATCACCCTGGCGGATCTGCTGCGTCGCCCCGGCTTCCATGCCTTGGATCTGGTGCGCCACGGACTGATCAGCCCCGATCTGCCGCCCGATGTTCTAGAGGGAGCCGAGATCGATATCAAGTACAGCGGCTATCTGCAACGTCAGGAGCAGCAGATCGCCCAGGTGAAACGTCAAGATGGCCGTCGGCTACCCGCCGATCTCGATTACCAGGCGCTCACCACCCTCTCGGCGGAGGCCCGCGAGAAGCTGACCCAGGTGCGACCCCTCACCCTCGGCCAGGCCGGACGGGTGCCGGGGGTCAGCCCCGCCGACGTGACCGCTTTGCTTCTCTGGCTGGAGTTGCAGAGGCGGCAACGAGCCGATGGCGTTACGATCCGCCGACCATGAGACCCGCTACGGATGAAACCCCTGCGTGGAATTCCATCCTCTCGTGCCTACTGGGAGCTCAAGGCCGAGCAGATGATGAATCGGATCTTTGATCCGGAACAGATCATTGATCTCGAACCGCGGGAAGTCTCAGCCAGTTCGCCGCCCCAGCCACCCTATGGCCGCACGGCTGCCCCGCCGAAGCCCAAGTCGCTGCGCAGCACCACAACGCTGCCGCGCAGCCCATCGAGGCCCGGTGGCGGTGGCACTCCCTCCGCCCCACAGCGAGCCCTGTTCGCCAAGCTGAAGAATGCTGTCTCCCACGATCGCCAGATTCCCTTGGTGGCGGGTCTGGCGGGCCTGTCGTTGGTCGGAGCGCTCTGCTCGGTGCTGTTCCTGAATCACTCCTGGAGGGTTCAGGAAACCCTGCGCGAGGAGCGCAACCTGCTGCTGGTGGAGCGGCTGCGCAGCCTGGGACCTGCCAGCTCCGCCTCCCAACCGGTTGTCTCGCCGCCGCAGACGCCCGCCGTCACCACAGCCAGCGCGGCTCCAGGCGCGGATCTGCCGCCGCCGCCGGAGGAGCCTTGGATCCAGGAGCTGGGCAATCTTCCCCAGAGATCCAGCGATCAGGCGCCTGTGCTGCGGGTGCCGCTGAGTCCGCGGCTGGCCGCTGCGGCCCCACCGGCCCCACCGGCAGGCCGCCCTGATGGATACGTCAGCAGCGTGCGCTCATCAGCGGCCTCAGGCCCAGCGCCGCAGCTCGTGGGGCTCGTGGGCGCCCAGGGACGGCTGGGTTCCGCCATTTTTCGAGTGGGTGGCAGCTCTGCGAACGTGGGGCTTGGTGAAGGCATCGGCTCTTCCGGTTGGACGTTGCGGGCCGCGGATAGTGATTCGGCGGTGATCGAGCGAAACGGCGAGGTCCGCCGCATCAGCCTCACCAATACGCCTTGAGGTTTCATGCCATCACCCGTCGGCAGGAATCCCGCCTCTGCCCCAGTGCACGACTCGTACCCAGCCGCTGACCCCACAACGCTGCTGACCTCACCCAGGGTGTTGTGGCAGGCTCCGCTCACCGATGTGTTGGCGGCCACACCAGGTCGCCAACTGACTGGAGCCTGGAAGCTGATGTTGCTGGGCGACGGGGGACCGACCCGTCATCTGCAGCTGCTCAGCGGCCATCCGGTGAGCGTGGAAGTGATCGCCATGGCCCCCCACCCCCTGCCAGAACCCGGCGATCCGGAGCAGGTGCGCGAGTTGGAACCGCCTCTGCTCCGCCGCCAGGTCTGGCTGGTGTGCGCTGGTGAGACCCTGGCCTGGGCAGAGAGCTGGTGGAACATCCATCAGGCTGAGATCCACCTGCGCGATCGGTGTCAGCCGATCTGGACCAGCCTGACGGCGGGCCGGGCGGAGCTGTTTCGGGAGGTGGACGGACTGGGACAGGTGGAGGCCGAGTGGCTGACGCAGCGCTTTGGCCTTGCGGGGCCCTATTGGAGTCGGCACTACCGCTTTTTCCGGGCGGGCCGGGAGCTGACGGTGATCCGGGAGGTGTTCTCACCGGCGCTTCAGCGCTGGCTGGGGGACCCTGTGGTCTGCGCGAGCGAGCCGCCCAGCAATGATTAAGTTTGAAAATGAGGTAACACCAGGTCGCGGTTTCCCCTTGACTGATTGACACCGGTCAGGGCCTGACCAGCATTCGGTCACAAGCGATCGAAACCATGGCCCTCCGCCACCAATCCACACCCCGCTCGTCGCCCCCTCGGCGGGAGATCCAAGCCAGCCACGCACCCTCCTCCGCAGTTGCCTTGAGCGACGGCCCCAACGGACCAGAGTGGCAGAGCCTTACGGATCTGGGACGCCACTACGGCGTGTCAGCGGTGTTGATCGGCAAGTTGTTGCGCAACTGCGGCTTGCGTCTGGGCAGCGGCGAACCCAGCCCGGAGGCCCTGCGGGCTGGGCTCGCGCTTAACCAGCAGGCTGGCCATCACCATCAGGCCCTCTGGCATCGCCACTACGTCGGCCCCTACCTGGAAGATCAGGGACTCGAGCCCCTGAAGCAGTCCCGGTTGGTGGGGCTCTGGGCCGATCTGCTGCAGGCGCTGCAGCAGGGATCTCCATCCATCGCCATGTCCGCCGAAGAGATGGCCGTGGAGATCCCAAGCGAACTGGTCAGCCCCGTCAACCAGGCCTTGCGTCAGCGGGGCTCCAGCTTCCAGGTGCGGCCCGTCAGGCGAGGCGCAGGGCCTCGGCCTCTTTGCTCGCCTTCTCCAGCAGTTGACGCAGGTTCTCCTCATCAGTGTGACTGAGGTTGGTGCGCAGCAACTTGGCGTTCGGCGCATGGGAGCGCAGGCGCTCGATCACCCGATCGGGCGCCGCTTCACGCAGTAGTAGGCAGAGCGCGGCGCTGCCGCTGGGCAGGGTGTCGCCCAGTTCTCGCATGAAGCCGTCATCGATGCCGATGTCGGAGAGGGAGCCTGATGCGGCACCAATGCCAGCCCCCACGGCTGCTCCCAGCAGCGGATTGAGGAACAGCAATCCCACGAGCGTGCCCCAGAAGCCGCCACCCACCGCGCCAGCCGCCGTGAGATTGACGGCTTGACGCAGGTGCACGTGGTCCTCCGCGTCGCGTTCCACCACCACGGCGTCTTCAAGGGAGATCAGCCTCTCCCGCTGAACCGCTGCCAACTCTTGCCGCACATCTTCGGCTTCCTTTGCCGTCGGGAAACCAACAATGACCAACGTGCTCATGGCTGTTGACACCAAGGGGTGCAAGTAACCATCCCACCGTAGTCAAGGCGACCGTCGGCGGCTGGAACGCGGCAGGGGCCGCGACTGCGATTCGGTCTCGGGATCTGGCTGGAGATCCCCACTCCTGAGCGCTGTTGGCGACTCAGCTGCCGGGGCCGCGGCCCCTCCGCCAACGCCAGACCGGATCGGTCGGCTCCAGCGGGGCACCGAGAACAGGGCATCATCCGGCCAGGTGTCTTGGGCCTGGTCGACCAGGCCCCGCGCCGGCTCCCCGGATGGCTCGACGGGCGCGGCTGGCTCCTGGGCGGCACGGCGAGGAGGAGCCGCCATGGTGGTGGTGGCCTCGATCGTCCCTAGGCCGCGGCGCGAAATGGCCTCCAGGGGGCGGCGGCCTGGAGCTGGCCCCTCGGGAACGGATCGGAGGGCACCGGGGCGGCCGCGGGTCGATCTGGCCGGCGGCGGCGAGGTTGGCAAGGAGCTGGCCACCGGGCCGCGGGGCTCCGCAGGGCCTCCATCCTCTTGCCAGGGTTCCCGCCAGTCGGCCTCGCCCTCCAACAGCCTGTCGAGTCGGTTTTCCACCCAGCGGCCCAGGCCATCGAGTTCGTTGCGCCAGCCATTTCGCCGCTCTCCCTCCCGCGTGCCGGCAGCGGTCGTGGCGCGACTGCCCGGGCGGCCACCCGCCACCCCGTTGACAACATCTCGACCTCGGCTGATCAAGCGGTCGAAGCGCTGGTCAAGCTGGTCGGCGGATCGCCCTTGCATGGCCTCAGCCTACTGGCGTCAGGACCGCCTTCGTTGCCGTAACCAGCGTTCCCGGCCCAGTCCCAGTAGGGCGATGGTCAGCCCTCCCCATTCCAGGCTCCAAAGAAAGGTGGCCATTCCGGTGATTCGCTGCGGCCCAGTCAACCAGGTCAGAGCCTCAGGCGGAATGGCGCTCAAACACCAGCAGACAACTGGGATCCCAGCGGCCACCATGAAAGCGTTGGCAGCAGCTGCGGCAGGCCAACCCCTGGCGTCGCTGGCGATAGGGCATCGCTAGGCCGCAGCGGGGGCAGGAGGCGATCCAGGCCAAGTTCGCAACTGGCAGCGGATAACTGTGGCGCAGGCTCACCAGGAACTCGCTCTGGGTCGCATTGATCGCGGCCATCCGGGCCCGAAACAGCGGTCCATGCACCTCGTGGCGCTCCAGCACCCGATCGATCCAGGCGTGAATCATCTCGTGGCAGAGGGTGCTGAGGGTGGCGGCTCGGGGCAGGGGCTCCAACAGTGGGCGCGACAGCACGATCTCGCTGAGGCGGCTGCCATCGCGACGGCGGCCGTGGCGGTAGAGACCAGCGGTGCGCACCATGCGTCGATCGCTCCAGCGCAGCTGAACAAGGGCTTGGCCCCCAGGGCTGAGGCTGCCCTCGAAGTGCTGCCGATCGAGGCGGTGGAACAACGGCAACAAGGGTTCCAGAGTCACGGCCGGAAGCCAGGCATGGCCGGCATCATGCCGCCCATGCCAACGATGGCGCGATGCCGCCACTCAGCCAAAGGCGTCGATCGGTCAGACTCAGCGCCGTTTCGCTGGAGCGTTCGCCCCGATGGATTGGGAACTGGCCCGCAGCCTCGGAAGCAAGGCCCTGCTGGGAGTGGCCAGCGTCCTCCTGGTGTACTGGACGATCACGGCGGTGAAGCTGGTGCTCAGCGCCCGCGGCATCAACCCGCTGATTAAGCAGTTCTTCACCCAGGTGGCCAGCGGCCAGATCGATGGGGCTTATCTGTTGACCACCAAGAACTACCGCTCCCATGTGAACCGGTCCCAGTTCATCCGCTTCCTGGCTGGGCTGCAGCTGAATAAGTACAACAACCTCAAATCCGGTCGGCCGCGGCTCCAGGAGGGGCAGATCATCCTCACCGTGAAGCTCAAGGCGGAAAGCAAGGAGGAGCTGCCGCTGGATTTCACGTTTGTCAAGGTGGACGACAGCTGGCGCGTCGATCGGATCCAGAAGATGGCCCCCGCCTGAGCGGACCCAGTCGCAAGCCCCGGTTCCGACTCCACCTTGATCTCTAGTCGCCGCCCCACCGATGACAGCGCCGCTGCGCCGGATCCACGCCAGCAGCCGCCAAGTTCTCGCCCGAGCGGCGGGCAACGCCCCCTGAGCGCCACCGCGGGGACGACGGAGGGGACGAGCGAGGCGACCACTGCGGTGTCCAGCCCGGCGATGACAGCCCCGCCGATGACAGCTGCGCCAAGGACAGCGGCGCCAAGGACAGCGGCGCCGACGACAGCGGCTCCGACAACAGTGCAAACCACCGCAGCGGATACGAGCGCAGGGGCGGCCACGGGGGGCGTCCCTGCTGCCGAAGCGATCGGGAATGCAGAGCCGGCCAACCAGGTGGCCCAGCTGCGCCAGCAGCTCAATCGCTATGCGCACGCCTACTACGTGCTCGACAGCCCCATCGTCTCCGATGCGGTTTACGACCAGCTATATCGCCAGCTGGAGGCCATCGAAAGCCGCCACCCCGAGCTGGTCGCCCCCGACAGCCCGACCCAGCGGGTGGGCGGGGTCCCGGCGGAGGGCTTCAGCAGCGTGCGGCATCGCATCGGCCTGCTCAGCCTCGACAACGCCTTCGCGTCCCAGGAGCTCGAGGCCTGGTACGCACGCCTGTTGCGGGAGCTGGATCGGCCGGCCGATACCGGCCTGCCGCTGGTGGGTGAGCTCAAGATCGATGGCAACGCCCTCGCCCTCAGCTACGAGCGCGGCGTGCTGGTGCGGGCGGCCACCCGCGGCGACGGTGAGACCGGCGAAGAGATCACCGCCAATGTGCGCACGATCCAGAGCGTTCCCTTGCGGCTGCAGCTGGGCGAGCCCCCCGCCTGGGTGGAGGTGCGCGGCGAGGCCCTGATTCCGGACACCACCTTTGCCGCTATCAACGCCGAACGGGAGGAGCGCGACGAGCCGCGCTTCGCCAACCCTCGCAACGCCTGCGCCGGCACGCTGCGCCAGCTCGATCCGCGCGTGGTGGCGGCCCGCCGGCTCGATTTCTTCGCCTACACCCTGCACCTGCCCGACAACTGGCGGCCAGCCCTGGATGATCCGCCGCCGCCCACGAGCCAATGGGAGTCCTTGCAGTGGCTGCGGCATGTTGGCTTCCGGGTCAACCCCCACGCCGCCCTGCTGGCGGATCTGGCGGCGGTGGAGCGCTTCATCGAACAGTGGCAGGAGCGTCGCCACGGCCTGCCCTATGCCACCGATGGCGTGGTGGTGAAACTCGACGACCTGCGCCTCCAGGCGGATGCCGGCTTCACCCAGAAGGCGCCGCGCTGGGCGATCGCCTACAAATATCCCCCCGAAGAAGCTCCGAGCCGGCTGCTGCGCATCGAAGCCCAGGTAGGCCGTACCGGTGTCGTCACCCCGGTGGCGCTGTTTGAGCCGGTGGCGTTGGCGGGCACGAGCGTCAGCCGGGCCACCTTGCACAACGCCGACCGCTTGGCGGCCCTCGATCTGCACGCCGGCGACACGATTGTGGTGCGCAAAGCCGGGGAGATCATCCCCGAAGTGGTGCGGGTGCTGCCGGAACTTCGGCCCGCTGGCGCGCCGCCGCTGGAGCTGCCCGACCGCTGCCCGGTCTGCGGCTCGGAGTTGGTGCGTGAGGTGGGCGAGGCGGCGACCCGCTGCGTCAGCAATGGCTGCCCGGCAATCTTGAGTGGCTCCCTGCGCCACTGGAGCAGCAAGGCCGCCCTCGACATCGAAGGCCTTGGCGGCAAGTTGATCGCCCAACTGGTGGAACGCGGCCTGGTGCGCTCGATCGCCGATCTCTACCGCCTCGACGCGGCCTTGCTGGCCAGTCTTGAGCGCATGGGCGAGACCTCCGCAGCCAACCTGGTGATGGCCCTGGCCGCCTCTCGACAGCAGCCTTGGCACCGCGTGCTCTATGGCCTGGGCGTCCACCACGTGGGGGCGGTGAACGCCAAGGTGTTGGCCCGGGCGTTCCCCTCGGCCGAGTCGCTTGCTGCCGCCGAGCCGGCGGCGGTGAGCGCCATTCACGGCATCGGCGGCACGATCGCCGAATCGGTGCGGCAGTGGTTCGGCACGGCGGCCAACCGCCGGCTCGTGGAGGAGCTGGCGGCCCTCGGTCTGACGTTGGCGGCGGAAGAGGCGGAGCAGTCGCCCCCGGCCGGCGACCGCCAGCCCTTGGCCGGCCTGACGTTTGTGCTCACCGGCACCCTGCCGACCCTGAGCCGCCAACAGGCCCAGGAGCTGATTGAGACGGCCGGTGGCCGGGTCAGCGGTTCGGTGAGCCGCAAGACCAGCTTCGTGCTGGCCGGAGCCGACCCGGGCTCGAAGCTGGACAAGGCCAACAGCCTCGGCGTCGCGGTGCTCGATGAAGCCGGGCTGCGCCGTCTGCTGGAGGAGGCGAACTGAGGGGGGAGTGGAGCCGCCAGGGCTTTGGCACGCTGTTCTGCCGCGGCAGCAGCAACGCCGATGCCGCGCCAAAGTAAGTGGATGCCTCCCCTGTCTATCCAGCGCTGGATCAAGACCGATTGCGGTCGGGCCCGCTACGACGAGCTGGCCGGCAGAAGCGGTGTGTGGGCCCAGCTGAGGCTCAGCTGGTTCGTGCTTGCCGCAGCCCTGCGCGACTGGCATCTGCCGCCCCGCTAACCCCATCCCCTCCCGCACGGCCCCGGTCGATGGATCCGCTCCAGCAGCACCATGAGGCCCTGGTCGCCCGGCATCGCCGCGAGGCTGAGCTCGCGGCGACAGAGCTGCGGGCCCGCCCCAGCTGGGATCTGCAGGCGCCGGCGCTGCTGCTGCCGGCTCCCGCGGGCCTGCTGGCCCTGCGCCTGCCGGTTGGTCAGCTCGGCCGTTGGATCGACCATCTGCCCCAGGAGCTGGATGCCTACGTGCGCCTGCGCCAGCAAGCGGTGCCCTGGCAGGAGGCCCATGGGCGCTGCCAACAGGAGCAAGGCGACAGTTTCACGCTGGCGTGGGAGCGGATGCAGGACCGCCATCCGCTGCTGAGCCACGACGATCTCAGCCGTTTGGCCGATCTCTCCCGCCGCGGCTTCCTTCGCATGCCCCGCCAACTGTTGGTGGTGGTGCAGTGGCCCCAACGGATCACGGCGTTTCTCCTCAGCTGCCCAGCCCTGGGCGGAGGCGAGTTGGGGCCGCTCTCTGGAGCTGGGGCTGCGGGTGGTCAGCCTGCCAGCCGTGACGATGGGGATGGCAAGACAGGCCAATTCGGTCAGCATGGGAGCGCTTAAGGGGGCCTTTTGCGCTGAATCCCTCCGTGACCCCATCTCCTCCAAGCCCCGCCGAAGTGTCCACGTTGTCGCCAGGACCTACCACCGCCGCTGCAACTGCCGCCGCCACCTCCACCGCTGCCGCGCCGATCACCTCCGTGGAGATCCCAGAGGCGCTCTGGCGGCAGTTGGCCCGCTTCCAACTCCTCCTGCCGCTGCTGCGCCAGCAGTTGATCGCCGAGGCGGTGGCTGACATTGAGCTCTCAGCGGAGGAGAGCACCCGCGCCCAGCAGGCCTGGGGCGCCCATCACAATCTGCGCTCGGCGGAAGCACTGAACGCCTTCCTGCGGGCCCAGGCGATCAGCGAGGCGGATGCGATCTGGCAGGCGCAACTGCCCCTGCGCATTCAGCGCCACTGCGAGCAGCATTTCCTGCATCGGGCTGAGCAGCGCTTTCTGGCCCGCAAAAACCAGCTGGACCAGGTGATCTACAGCCTGTTGCGGGTGGAGGACTCCGCTCTGGCCAGGGAGCTGTACCTCCGCATCTCCGAAGGGGAAGCGGATTTCGCCGAACTGGCCGCCCAGTACGCCAAGGGGCCGGAACAAGCCACCCGCGGCGTGGTCGGTCCGGTACCCCTGACCCAGGCCCATCCCAAGTTGGCGGACCAGTTGCGCACCAGCCGCCCGGGTCAACTGTTGCCTCCCTTCCCGATTGAGAACTGGTGGCTGGTGGTGCGCCTGGAAACCCTGCGGTCCGCCAGTTTCGATCAGGATATGCAGCAACGGATGGCCCGCGAATTGTTCGACGTTTGGGTGGAGGAAGAGGTGGTGCGCCGGATCCAGGAGCACGGCACCCCATGACCATCTCCTCCGCGATCACGATTGACAACCTGTTGTCGATCAGCCCGTTTGATGGGCTTTCAGAGCGCTCCAGGCAGCGTCTGCGGGAGGGGTCCCGCCTGTTCAGCTATAGCGAGGGCCAGCTGCTCAGCAACGCTGATGTGATCGGCGAACAGGTGTTGGTGGTGCTGGACGGTACGGCACGGCTTCTGGCCGAACGGGACGGGGTCCCGTTCACGCTGGAACGCCTGCAGGCCGGGGCGATCATCGGCCTGGTTTCGTTGCTGAGGGCCCAGGGCTGCGAGCAGGTCAACGCTGCCACGGCCTTGCTGGTGGCGGCGATCCCCGACAACCTGATCTTGGAGCTGCTGCAGGCCGATCCCCAGCTGCGCGCCTGGTGTGCCCAGCACCTCTGGACCGCGGAGTTGCATGCCCTGCAGACCCTGCGCCAGTCCGCCCAGAGATCAAGCGGCTTCGACCCCGGCTCCTGGCGCCATGAACTGGACATGCTGCGCCAGGTCGCCCGCCCCGTGACGCCGGAGACCCTGGCGGAGCGGCCCGCTGGCGCCGATGAGGAGCTGCTGCTAGCCAGCGCCAACGTGCCGGGACTCAGCCTCGGAAGCGTGCTGCCCGCTGGCCGGGCGCTGCCCCAGCCACGGCCCCCGCTGCCGCTGCGCTTGCTGATCTTGCCGAAGTTGGGCGAGCCCGTGCAGACGGTCTACCCCGAGGTGCTGGCCGGGGTGGATGGTGACGCCGAGGGGTTGCCCACCCCGGGGATGGCACCCCAGCCGAGCAGCCTCGATCTGGGGCAGAGCGACCGTGCCCGTGGACTGCAGTTGGTTCGGGCCCGGGGGCCCCTGGACGAAACCATGGCCTGCTTCCAGATGCTGGCCCGGATGCTCGAGTTGCCCTATCGGCGCGATGCGATCGAGAAGGTGCTGCGCGACAAGCTGCGGCGCGGCCAGACGATCGACCTGCAGCTCTGCGGCCAGATCGCCGCGATGCTCGGCCTGCTGGTGTCCGGGGCGCGGGTGCCGGCGGCGGCGGCCACGCGGCTGATCACCCCCTGCCTGATCCCCTGGGGCCAGAGCTTCGCGGTGGTGACCGGCAGCAATGCCGCGGGCCTCAGGCTGGCCTCCCCTGCTGAGGGCTGGCTGGAGCTGGATCCGGCCGAGCTGGCGGAGCGCTACCCGGAAGGTATGGATGTGCTGCTGCTGGAGCGCAGCATCACCACGCCGGAGCAAAAATTCGGCCCAAGCTGGTTCTGGCCGGCCCTGAGGCGCTACCGCGGCATGTTGCTGCAAGTGCTGCTGGCCTCGTTCGTGGTGCAGCTGTTCAGTTTGGCCAATCCGCTGTTGATTCAGGTGATCATCGACAAGGTGATCAGCCAACGAAGCCTCGATACGCTGCAGATCCTTGGCATCGCCTTGGTGGTTGTCACCTTGATGGAGGGGGTGATTGGTTCGCTGCGCACCTTCCTGTTCACCGACACCACGAATCGCATCGATTTGCGGCTGGGAGCTGAGGTGATCGATCACCTGCTGCGGCTGCCACTCAACTACTTCGACAAGCGGCCGGTGGGCGAGCTGGGCACCCGCATCGCCGAGCTGGAGAAGATCCGCAACTTCCTCACCGGCCAGGCGTTGATCACACTGCTGGATGCGGCCTTCTCGGTGATTTACATCATCGTGATGTTCCTCTACAGCTGGTTGCTCACGATCATCGCCTTGGCGGTTTTGCCCATCCAGGTTGGCATGACCCTACTGGGGGCCCCTCTGTTCCGCCGCCAATATCGGCAGGCGGCCGAGGAGAATGCCCGCACCCAGAGCCACTTGGTGGAGGTGCTCACCGGCATTCAGACGGTGAAAGCCCAGAACGTGGAGATGGTGAGCCGTTGGAAATGGCAGGAGTATTACGCCAAATACATCTCCCGCACCTTCGAGAAAACGATCACTGGTACCGCCGTAACCGAGAGCAGCCAGGTGCTGCAAAAGCTCTCCCAGTTAATGGTGCTTTGGGTGGGGGCGGCCCTCGTGCTCCAGGGTGAACTCACCCTGGGCCAGTTGATCGCTTTCCGCATCATCAGCGGCTATGTCACTCAGCCCTTGTTGCGGTTGTCGTCGATCTGGCAGAACATCCAGGAGCTGCGGGTTTCCTTTGAGCGGTTGGCTGATGTGGTGGATACCCCTGAGGAGTCCAGCCAGGCGGACAAGGCCAACATTCCGCTCCCTCCGGTGCACGGCGATGTTGTCTTTGACAACGTCAGTTTCAGCTTTGGACCTGGCCAACCTGAGGTGCTCACCAACGTCCAGCTCCACGTCCAGCCGGGCACGTTTGTTGGCATCGTCGGCCAGAGTGGCAGTGGCAAGAGCACGTTGATGAAACTGTTGCCCCGGCTCTACTCACCCAGCAAGGGACGCATCCTTGTGGATCGTTACGATATCGACAAGGTGGAGCTCTATTCTCTGCGTCGCCAGATCGGTATCGTGCCCCAGGATCCGCTGTTGTTTAGTGGCACGATCAGTGAGAACATTGCCCTCACTAACCCCGAAGCCGCCAGCGAAGATATTGTCAGAGCCGCCACAATTGCCGGTGCTCACGATTTCATCATGGAACTGGCGGCTGGCTACAGCACCACGATCGGCGAGCGCGGAGCCTCCTTGTCCGGCGGCCAGCGGCAGCGCATCGCGATCGCGCGAACGCTGCTGAGCAATCCCAAATTGCTGGTGCTTGATGAGGCCACCAGCGCTTTGGATTACGACACAGAACGCATCGTCTGCGACAACCTGCGGCAGGAGTTGCGGGACGCCACAGTGTTCTTCATCACCCACCGCCTCTCCACTATCCGCCGTGCCGATCTGATTGTGATGATGCACCAAGGAGCCATCGTTGAAACCGGTAGCCATGCTGAACTGATGGATCTGCGCGGCCGCTACTACGCCCTCTACCGCCAGCAGGACTCGAACTGATGGCACGCCCCCAGCTCCCCCCCGGCCCCGGAGCCCTGTTCCGTTCGGCCCAGAATCGTCTGGAACGCTCGATCAGCAGCGATCACCAGGATGTGGTGTTGCAGCAGTCGCGGTTCTGGGCCCGTAGCATCAGCTGGACCCTCATGGGCGTGACGGCCTTTGCAATCGGCTGGCTGGCCCTAGCCAAGACCGAAGAGATCGTCACCGCGCCGGGCAAGTTAGAGCCTGTTGGTGTTGTGAAAGATGTCCAGATGCCGGTCGGCGGCGTGGTGGAGAAGGTCTTGGTCAAGGAGGGGGAGCGAGTGAAGAAGGGGCAGGTGCTGCTGCGGCTCGATACCGAAACAACCCTCGACAGGCGGAACAGCACCGAGAAAACGATCGCGTTTAAAGAGCAACAGCTGCTACTCAAGCGCGACGAACTCGCGCGCTATCTGCAGGTGAACGACACCGAACAGCGCAAGCTCATCCAGAACCTGGCCCTGGAGCAGGACGTGATGGGTCGCCTGGAGCTCTTGAGCAAACAGGGAGCCGTGCAGGAGTTGCAGTACCTGGCCCAGCGCAACAAGGTGCAGGATGTGATCGGTCAGCTGGCCCAAACCCGCGCCGATCGGTTGCGGCAGGTGGCGATCCTCGAACAGGGGGTACGCCAGATTGAAGGGGAGCTGGCGGATCTGCGCAGCAAGCTGATCGAGCTCAACGTGAACATCCGTTATCAGGAGATCCGCGCACCCGAATCCGGTGTTGTGTTCGAGCTCAAGCCCAAGACCCGCGGCTTCGTGGCCCAGACCAGCGAACCGGTCATGAAGGTGGTGCCGTTCGACAGGCTGGAGGCTCGGGTGGAGGTGCCGAGCCGCAGCATTGGCTTCGTGAAGGTGGGCCGAATGGCCGACATCAGCATCGACTCCTTCCCCGCTAGCGATTTCGGCGTCCTGCATGGCCAGGTGCGTCGCATCGGCTCCGATGCCCTGCCGCCGGATCAGCTGAAGCAGTTTTACCGCTTCCCTGTGGATATCCGCCTCGACACTCAGAAACTCAGATTGCGGGACGGCCAGGCGCTGCCGCTGCAGGTGGGGATGTCGCTGACGGCCAACATCAAGCTGCGCAAGGTGACCTACCTGCAGCTGTTGTTGAGTACCTTCAAGGAAAAGGCCGATTCGTTGCGCAGCATCTGAGCCTGCCCTTCCGGCTTCAGGCGGCCGTGCCCCTTGCGGCCGATCCCTCCGCCTTGAGGCGCATCGCCTCCTCGTGGTCTGGGATGATGCGGCAGCGCAGGCCCTGCAACGGCTCCAGCCAGGGCAGCAGCAGCCAGGCCAGGCCCCGGTTGGCGAAGGGCATCGCCAGGCGAAACGCCAGGCGCCAGCGCCAATCCCGGGCGATGGCGTGCAGGGCCAGGGGGTGGCGGGGACCGTCCAGGCTCACCAGGCTGGCGGGGTCCAGCCCAGCCCGCTCCATCGCCAGCTGAAAGCTGCGGCGGCTGTGGAAGCTGATGTGCTGGCCGTTGCCGAAGGCGTAATACCACCAGTCCTGAGCGGGGATCTCCCCGTCGCGGCGCATCAGCGTTGAAAACACGAACAACGGCACCTCCCCCAGCTGCTGGCGCAGGAAGGCCGCCGCATCTGGCACATGCTCAATCACCTCGAAGGCGGTGCGGCAGCCGATCGGCAGATCCGGCCCAGGGTTGCAGAACGGCCGGATCAGTTCCATGGCGGCGAACTCATCGCTGCCCCAGAAGTCGAGGCCGTGATCGCGCAGCAGCCGCGGCAGCATGCCCAGGCCGCAACCCATGTCGCAGCCGATGGGCGAGCCGAGGCCCAGCACACGGCCGATGGCCAGGGTGAGGCGCAGCAGGGTGGCGGCGTGGAGATTGCGATCCACGTAGCCGGTGTCGCCATAGAAGGCGTCCGCATAAGCCAGCGAGAGCCAGGAGGGAGTCCGGGCGGTCGCGGACCCGTCGGCTTCAACGCTGTCCGGTGGGTCGGCGAGCCCGTGGAAATCGCAGACAGCGCAGTGATAAAGCAAAGCCGGCCGTCGTTGCCGGGTCACCGCCACCTGGCGCAGCGGGGTTGGGTCCTGTGCCCCGCAGTTGCTGCAGTTCATCAAGCTGGCGGGGCCGGGATTGGGAAATTGGGCCGGATCCTACGGGGGGGAGTTTGTCGGTGCTCCTCCGGCCGGGATCATGGAGCTGTGCCGCCGCCCGATTGGCGCTCCGGCTCAGGATCAACCGCCGGGCCACCACCGACCCGGTCGCTGGGTAGCTCCGCCCCGTTGGGGTCCGCCAAGGCGCGGCGGGCCACCCCGGTCACCAGCACGGTCGCCGCCAACGTGGCGATCAGGCCAAGCAGCCGCAACGACCAGGTGAACGGATCGGCGGCGCCGGCCAGCACCGTGTTGAAGCGGGCCACATCGCCGGCCAACGCGCCGAGACCGCAGAACAGAACCGTCCCCGGCAGCATCCCCACCAGGCCCACGCTGTAATCGCGCCGGCTGACGCCGCTGAGGCCATAGGCGAGGTTCAGCAGGCTGAAGGGGAATGCTGGCGAGAGCCGGGTGAGCAGCACCAACCGCAGCCCCTCGCGGCTCACCGCCGACTCCACCGCCAGCAGCTTGGGGCTGGCGGCCAGGCGCCGACGGGCCCAGCCCCTCAGTTGGCCTCGGGCCAGCTGGAACACCAGCAGCGCCCCAAGGCTGGCGCCGCAGAAGGTGACCACGCTGCCCCAGATGGTGCCGTAGAGGGCGCCGGCCAGCATCGAAGCCCACGCCCCCGGCAGCAACAGCGTCACCCAAAGGGCATAGAGCGGCACAAAGGCCAGGGCCCCCAGTGGCGAGCGGAGCAGGGGAAGCAGCTGGGTCAGCCAGGCGTCCGCGGCCGGGGTGGACACGAGGTGCAAGAGGCGGTGTGGGCGCTCTGGAGCTGGCTTGAGCACCTCCACCCTACTGAGCCCTTTCGCTTCCTGGCTTGCCGGTAGGTTGCTGGTGCACCGCCGCCCGCGGGTTGGGCCCTGCGCCTGACGCGGGTGAATCGGCCCTCTTCCCGCCGCTCCAGGCCAGGCCGCCGCCAATGATCAAGTATCTGGGCTCGAAGCGGAGGCTGATCCCCCAGATCACAGCCTGCATGGCGCTGCTGCCACGGGTGCGGCGCGTGATCGATCTGTTCAGCGGCACGGCAAGGGTGGCGATGGCGTTGAAGCGGGCGGGTTATGTGGTGCGAGCCAACGACCACAACAGCTATGCCCACCTCCTGGCCCAGTGCTACGTGGAGGCCGATGCCCGCGATTGGCAGAAGAGCGCCACGCGGCTGATCGCCGAGCTCAACGCCACGCCGGGTCGAGCCGGTTTCGTGACCGAGGCCTACTGCCTGCGCAGCCGCTATTTCCAGCCCCATAACGGCGAGAGAATCGATGCGATTCGCGAACGCATCGAAGCCCTGGCCCTGCCGCCGTTGCTGCGGGCCATCGCCATCACCTCCCTGATCGAGGCGGCCGATCGGGTGGATTCCACCACCGGTCTGCAAATGGCTTATCTCAAACAATGGGCGCCGCGCTCTTATGAGCCCTTGCAGCTGCGGCTGCCGGCCCTGACCGATCGGGTGAGCCGGCGCCGCTGCAGCGCCAGCCAGGCCGATGCCCTGACCCTGGCGGCGGGGCTGAAGGGCGATTGCGTTTACCTGGACCCCCCGTACAACCAGCATTCCTATCTCAGCAACTACCACATCTGGGAAACCCTGGCCCGCTGGGATGCGCCGGAGCTCTATGGCATCGCCATGAAGCGCCAGGACTGCCGGGAGCGCCGCAGCGCGTTCAACAGCAAGCGCCAGCATCGCCAGGCGTTCGAGAGCCTGATTGCGGCGCTGCGGGTTCCCTATTTGGTGGTGTCATTCAGTGATGAGGGCTTTATCAGCAGGGCGGAGATGGAGGCGATTCTGGCCAGCAACGGCCATGTGCACACGCTCGAGCATCCCTACCGGCGCTATGTGGGGGCGCGGATCGGCATCTGCAACCATCGGGGTGAAGTGGTGGGCAAGGTGAGTCACCTCAACAACCGCGAATATCTGTATGTGGTCAGTCCCCGACCGCTGGATCTCAGCCCGCTGGGTCTGGAGCCGGCCCTGGCGATTCCGCTTGGCAGGCATAACTGATCAAGGCGCCGCGCCGCTGCCGGAACTCCGGCTGGTCGGCGCTCAGTGGCCGCCACCACCAGCGGCCGTCGCTGTAGCTGGGCACGCCGCTGTTGTTGGTGCGGGGCAACTGCAAATGCAGGCCACGCCAATCGAGCAACACAAATGCCCCCGGCAGAGTTCCGGCCAGGCTGTTGGGGATGGCCGGGTCGTCCACGGCACCGGCTTGGTAGCGCACCCGCAGCGGATCCCCATCGCAGCGATAGTGGGCCTGGGCTGGCAGCGACTGGGGGGTGGAGGGGGGCTCCAAGGCGCGGGCGGGCCGGATGGGCAAGCCGAACAGGGCAATCGCCAAAAACAACACCAAGGCCATAAGCAGTGCGAAACCCACCGGCCCCCGAGACGGGAACGTCGGCATGGGCGCAAAAGCCATGTTGGTGCTGGGCGGCGGTGCGCTGCTCCCCTGCATCCTCAGCCCGGCATGGACGTTTCACCCTAGAGCTGGCGGTTGGGGCACGGGCTTGGCGAGCGGTCCTCCGGCCCGGGATCCGCCTCACGGATCAGGCCGGCCAGGCGGGAATCCTGGTGTGCCTGAATCGCTGGCCAGGATGGCCTCCATCCAGGTGTGCTCGTGTGGCACAGCCCTGGGGCGTCAACCCTCCAACGGCGATAAGCAGGTCGCCGCACGGTCGGACACCCCCGATCTAGCGCCGTGATCAAGTGCCCCATCCCCTGGTTCTCCAGGGGCAAGGGCCGGCTGCCCGCGAGGCTCACGCTGGGGAAATGACCGGAAGAAAGGAAGAAAAAATGAGCGCAGAATGAAATGCTGATGATTGTCTGCCGGCCAGCGGGCTCCGCGATCCCCAGGCCATGCCCCCTCGCCCCCTCGCCCCCTCGCCCTCCGACCCCGCTGAACCAGCCATGGCAGCGGCGCTGGACAGATGGGGGCTTGAGCCGTGATTGAGCCGTGATGCAGCAGTGCTGGGGCGCCGCTAGCGCCGCTGGCGCAGCTGTGTCCGCCGCAACATCGCAACGCTGGCGTGTGATGGTAGCGATTCACCCGGCTGAAGCGAGACGAACCCCTGCAATGCCGTTGGATCAGGATTGCAAACTTGAGTATCGGCTTGATGGACTCATCGAGAAAAACACTAAATTGCTATTTGCACCATCACCCACAGCGTTGGACTCCTCCACCCCCTCCACCGAAAGCCAGCAGCCCACGATCACCTTGGCTGGCAAGCAATACGCCTACGACAGCCTGTCGGAACCCGCCAAGCAGCTGGTGGCAGCGATCCGCGCTTCCGAGGAGGAGATGAAAAGCATCCGCAACCAGCTGGCGCTCATGGATGTGGGTCGCCGTGCCCTGGCTGCCCAGCTGCGCTTGGCGGTGGAGAACCCCGAAGCCTTCCAGCGCCTGCAGAACCCCGAAGCGGCCAACCAGCCCCCCAGCCAAGGCTGAGGCCCCCCGCCCCTTCTGGCCCGGTACAGCCCAGGCCGCAAGCCAGCGCCCCGCCCGTTCCTGAGCCCGCCCGGGCTCCTGGCCCTATCCACTCGCTCCCGCCAACCATGACCGCCAGCCTTCCAGTGCTGAGCAGCCTGACCTCCCGGCTGGCCCAGGCCAGGCTTCTGGCCCAGGGCTGGCTGAGCCAGCTGTGGACGGAACGGCCTGAGGCGATCGAACGCCTGCTCTGCCAGGCCTACGACTTGGATCCCGGAGGCCAGTCGCCCGGAGCCCTGCTGCGCCAGCTGGCGCGCGGCGGCGCCAGCGGTTTCGAAACCGCCCTCACCACAACCCTTCCAGGCCTGTTCGAGGGCGCCGGGGCCTTGGCGGCGCCACCCCGGCTGGTGGAGAAGCCGCTGGAGCTCAATGAGCTCTTCCCCAGCCTCAGCGCCCCGGCCGATGAACCGGTGGTGCTCGGCGCCGAGCGCAGCGTGGAAGATCGCTTCTCCGGCTTCACCGCCGGGTGGAGCGGCAACGGATCCGGCGGTGGCGACCTGCTGATCAATCGCGCCTGGGCCGAGAACGCCACCGTGCTCGATCTGGCCGAGATGCTCCTGGAGCAGGCCGGCCACACCTTGCAGGAGCTGCTCGGGCTCCCCGAACCCCGCGGCGAGGAGGGGCGCATCTTCGCCGAAGGCATGTTGCGCTTGGCGGCCGGCCTCGGGGGCAATGGCGCGAACCCCGTGGTGCCTGAGGGCACGGTGGAGGCCCTGCGGCTGCGTAACGACGGCGGCTATCTGTTGGGGATCACCGCCCTCACCGGCCTGGCCGAGGGTGCGGGGGAGCAGCTGATCCACCTGGTGGACAACCAGCAGCCCCTGCAACTGCGGGCCCTGCCTACCCCAGGTCCCGACTCCCTCGGGTTGCAGCGGTTCGGCGTGGCGGAGACCACAGAGGGCGCCGTGATGGCGGGTTTTGGCGGCGGCGAGGGCGACTTCGACGACAGCGGCGATCTCAACTGGTTGCTGCACCGCCAGCAGCTGCTGCATCTGGCCGCCCTGGTGGACGACTTTCTCGGCCTGCTGCGGGAGTTGATGTCTCCAGCCGCTGCCGGCAGCTCCGCTGAGGGCGCCACCCCCGGCATCCCGATTCGCAGCAGCGTCAGCATCGATCTGGGCGCCTTCCAGATCGCCAGCAGCCAGTTGCGCCTCGACGACCCTGGCCTGCGGGCCCACATCGGCGCCGGGCGGCTGTTGACGTTCACCCTCAGCCCTGGAACCCGCCTGCCGCGCCTGGTCGAAGGCAGTGCTGTGCCCCGGGGTTGGAACGAGGGGCGTCCCCAGGAGCTGTTCCTGCGGCCCAGTTCCCCCGGCAGCAACCTCTTCGACGTCTATGCCGGCGTGAACGTGGCCGGCCAGCCGGTGGGGCGCCTGCGGCTCAGCGCCGACCAGGAGACGGTGGTTCACGCCCAGCAGGACATCAACAATCTCTACCAATCCGGCGCCTTCCAGCTGCCCGCCGCCGAGCGGGCGGAGATCGATCGGATCGTGGCCGCCATCGCCGCCGGCAACCAGACGGTGCGCGACGTCCGCATCAGCTCCTCCACCGATTCCGAACCGCTCACGGCGGCACTGCGCACCAAGCTGCTCAACCTCGGCTACGAGGGCAGCAACCGCGGCTTGGCGGTGGCCCGCGCCGAGGCCATGCGCAGCGACCTGCTGGAGCGCCTCGACACCCTCCCTGGCCTGGATCAACCCCAGCTGCAGCTGCTGCTGCCGCCGGTGCCCCGCCTGCCGGTGGCCAACGCCGGCGAGCGCCGCTACAGCGACGCCACTTACACCCTCGCCTGGGAGCAGGGGACCTCACCCCGCGATCCCGCCGCCCGCTTCGTGCGGGCCGATCTCGATCTGGAACGGCGTCTGGCCGGTGGCGGCACCCTCAACACCAGCTGGACCCACTCCGGCAGCGGCGCCAGCCCTGGCGGAGACAACCCTGGCGGAGACAACGGCCTGAGCCTCGATCTTGGCGATCTGCTTTGCCGGTTCACCGCCTCCTACGGCGTCGAGGATCTGCGGCTGTTGTTCGGCTTGCTGTTCCCCGACAGCGCGCAGGGCAATGCCGCTGACGAGCTCTTTTGGGAGGGCGCTAGCGGCGAGGCCCTGGCGGCGGGGCTGCTGCTCTGGGGCTACGACAACCTCCTGCAGGCCGGCGGCGATGCCGGCATGTTCAGCCGCATCCTTGATCGCATCCCCGAGCTCGAGCCCCTGCTGCGCGAGGGCATGGCCAGCCGCGAGGCGGCCGAGGCCCTGCGCAGCGGCACTGTCCCTGGCATCAGCGGCGAGCTGCTGGCGGCCCTGAGCGATCCGGCGGTGTCGCTACTGCCGCTCTGGCTGGCGCCGGAGGATGGCTTCCGCTTCAGCGGCATCGGCAACAGCATCGCCAGCGCGGCGGCCCTGGCGGCGGTGCCCGGCGCCCTGCTCGATCTGGTCAACCTGGTGGAGCGCACCGATCTCGATCTCGATCTCTGCGATCTGATCTGCGCCGTCGACCTGCTCGATGGCCTGCCGCCGTTGCTCGCCGACCCGGCCGCCCGCGCCACCGCCGCCGGCCTGCTGGCGGCCAACGAGGCTCTCTACGGCTGGTTCGCCGGCCTTGATCAGGCCATCGCCGACCGGATCCTGCGTCTCGATCCCTCCGCCTGGCCGATCCTCGCCGCCTTCCCCGCCGCCGATCTCGACCGCTGGCAGCAGCTCGCCGATCTCAGCCCGCGGGTATGGACCGCCATCCGCCGCTTCGACTTCGACGCCTACGGCCGCCAGGTGCTGGAGGCGATCCGCGATGGCAACAGCACGGCCCTGGCCGGTCTCACCAGCTGGGATCTCTCCACCCTCCGTTGCGTGCTCGGCGGGCTGGTGCTGCTCACCGATGCCGTGGCCGATCAGCTCGAGGGCGGCCTGCTCAATTCCGCCGCGCTTGCCCCGCTGCTGAGCGAGACCGAGCGGGAGCGCTATGCGGCCCTGCTCAGCGATCCGCTGCGCGATCTGCAGGCTGGCCTGCTGGAGCTCGGGCCCGTGCTGCCCCAGCAGCTGGTGGCGCGGCTGCAAACCCTGGTCGACAGCACGATCAACACTCCTCTCGGCCTCACGGACGAGCGGCGGGTGGAGGTGCGCGGCAGCCTGCCCAATCTCACCGCCCTGCCGGCGGCAGGCTCTACCTACTGGCTGGAGCTCGATTTCTCTGGCATGCGCACCAGCGTCACGCTGCCGCTGCCGATCGAGCAGCTGCTGCAGTCGGCCCTGGGCATCGCCCCGCCCGATCTGCCCAGCCTTTCCGCCAACCTCAGCGCCGAGCTGCAGGGGGTGCTGCGCTTCGGCATCGATCTGGCCTCGCCGCTGGGCGACCACGCCGTGCTGCTCGACACCAACGGCCCCCTGGCCGGCGCACCGGCCCTGGGGGCCGCCTCCTTCGGCTCCGGCTCCGCCATCGACTGGGCCGCCCTGCTGCCCCAGCTTGATGGCTTCGACGGCGAGCAGGCCGAGCTGTTGGCGGGCTTCAGCGCCTCGATCGCCCTCGCCCCCGGCGAGGTGCTACCGGGCTGGCTGGCCGGCATCGATCTGACCCAGCTGGTGCGCCTGGATGGCGCCGCTTACCTCGATCTGTACAGCAGCGGCGGTGACCCGCGCCTGGCGCCGGGCCTGTTGCCCCTGGCTGAGCTGGATGAGGCCCTGCAGCTGCGCGGCGATGCCGCCCTCAGCCTGCGCCTCCAGCGGGATGGCGCTCTCGCTGGAATGTTCGACGCCTTCAGCCAGGCCGTCAGCGATGAGCTGGAGGCGATCGGCGGCACCCTCGCTGGCCTCACCGACCCGGGCGGCTGTCCGGCGGAGTGGCTCGCCTTCGTGGATCGGTTCATCGGCCTGGTGAGCGAGCTCTCCATCCGGCTGGATACCCTGCCGGCGCTGCCCTCCTGGCTGCCGGAGGAGGCGCGCGATGCCGCCACCAGCGTGGCCGATGGCCTGCGCGAGGTGGTGGAGCAACTGGATCGCTTCCGCTCCCAGGTGCTCAGCGCCGAAGGGTTCGTGGGCCTGGTGAACGGCCTGTTCGCCGAGGCTGGCCTCAGCCTGCGCCTGCGCCTGCTGGCGCGGCCCGACCCCGCCCCCAACGATTGCTGCGACGATCCGCCGCTGCAGGTGCCGGCCCCGAGCCTGCTGCGCAGCCCCGATCTCCAGCACCCAGACAGTGCCATCGGCGCTGACGGCACCCTGCGGCTGGCCCTGCCGGCCGACCTGGCGGCCGACGCCAGCTTGGTGGTGCACCGGCTCGATGCCGCCGCCCTGCGCGATGCCAGCGGCAACGCCCTGGCTCCCTTCCTCGATCGCGCCGCCAGCGCTGCGGGCGGCCAGCGGCTGGAGCTGGTGGTGGCGGGCCTGGATCCGGCCCGCAGCGCCCTCGATCCAGGCCGTTTCGTGGTGGTGGTGGACGGCAGGGCGGTGGTGCCCGCGGCGGTGACCTTCAAGCCCGGCGCGCCCCAGACCCTGCTGTTCGACCTGCCCCTGGGCAGCCTGCGCAGCGGCCAGAGCGGCCGGGTGTCGTATTTAGCGCCGGCTGGCGATCTGCAGCTGAGCCGCGATGGCGGCTCCACCTGGCTGCCGTTCGGCGCCCGTGAGGCGTTCAGCTATGCCCTCATCCCGGCCGGCGGCGGCCAGCCAGCGGAGGTGCAGCTGCGCTCCAGCAGCCAGAACGTGCAGCTGCGGCGCGGCACGGCGGCGATCACGCTTAAGGAGCAGCGCAGCAACGACTTCGACAGCGGCGCCTACCAGTTCCTGCCAGCCGATCGCGAGGCGCTGCGCCGGGCGCTGCTGCCCTTCGCCCAGCTGCCGGCCAGCGAGCGGCGGATGCTGGTCACCGCCTCCACCGACGACGAGGGGGTGTCCAACGCCCTCACCACCAACCTCAACGCCTTGATCACCGGCCTGGCCAGCGCCGGCAGTGTCGACCGGCGCCTGCACACGTTGCTGCAGCGGGCCCTGCGCGAGTGGGACGAGACCCTCATCCCCGGCGAGGCGAGCGGTGCCCAGGGCGACGCGGCCAACCGCCAACTGGCCCAGGCCCGGGCCCTCTCGGCCCTGCGTGAGCTGCTCGACAGCGGCGCCCTCAACAGCGGCGATCTCGATGCGGCGATCGCCCGCTTCCGCAATGCCGATGGCAGCGACCGGCCCGGCAACCTGCTGCTGCTCGGCGATGGGGAGGCCCAGGGCCTGAGCCTGCGCCTGCTGCCCGAGAACGATCCCGGCACGGCCCAGCCGCCCAACCGCTTGCACCGCTTCGTGGAGGTGGCCCTGAGCCTTCGCCCCGGCAGCGCCACCGAGCTGCTGGTGGAGACCCCCGCGCCGGCCGGTTGCGATCCGGCGCTCTACGTGTATGAGCTCGCCTTCGCCGAAGGCAGCGAGCTCGATCGGCGCTTTGCCTTCGGCAGCGCCGATCTCACCGCCCTGGCGGGCGGCCTCAGCCCGGCCCTGGGCGCCGCCTTCAACACCGCCTTCTCCCTGGTGGACGCCGACGTGGCGGGCAGCTTCAGCCTCGATTTCGATGTCGATGGCCGGCTGGTGTTCGGCTACGACACCCGCGCTACCAGCTTCGATCGCTTCCTTTATGTGGACACGATCGGCCTCAACCGGCCGCGCGGCGATTGGCCCGACGGCGATCCCGACGGCGGCCACACCTTGAGCTTCAGCGTTGGCGAGGCCCTCGACCCCACCAACGCCGAGCTCGCGGCCCAGCTGCGGCTGCAGCTGGAGGAGCTGGAGATCAGCGCCTCCGTGCCCGGCCTGAGCGAGCCCCAGAGCGTGCGGCTGGAGAACCCTGGCGAAGTGCTGAGCCTCAACGTCGGCGCTGCCCTTGATCTGCAGCGGCGCACCCCGGGCAGCACCAGCCAGCTCAGCGATGGGTTGGTGCTGGTGGGCGATTCCAGCCTGGCGATCGCGGCGGGGCTGCGGCTCGACCTTGATCTCGCCGTGGAGCCACTCACGGATTTGGTGTCCGAGCTGGCCGGCGAACTGGGGGATGCGCTGCTGGAGCAGGTGGATGATCTGTTCAGCGGAATCGATCTGCCGAGCGCCGAGGAGCTCGCCTGCTGGCGCACCCTGTTGCCGGCGATCGCCGATCTGGTGGCCTCCGTGGGGGGCCGCTTCCAGGCCGGTGGCGACATCCTCGACCGCCTGCCCGATTGGATCCCCGCCGAACCCGCCGCCCTGCTCAATGGCCTAGGCGACGGGCTGGTGGGGATCAGCGAGGCGATCCGCGGCTTCCAGGACACCTTCCTCAATCCGGCCGCCCTGGTGGCGCGGGTGAACAGCCTGTTCGGTGGCGCCGACATCCCGCTGCGGCTCAGCCATAGCACCGTGGGCAGCGGCCTAGCGGCCACCGACCGCTACGAACTGACACCCACCAATGACCTGACGATCCAGCGCACGATCAGCCTCGATGCCGCCGGCTTCGCCAGCTCCCTCGCCGGCCAGGGCAGCCAGGTGGGCGATGTGCTCAGCGACATCCTCGCGCTGGTGATCGGCGATCTCAGCGCCTCCTTCCGCTTCGATCTGGCCGCCGGCGGCAGCCTGGCGATCCTGGAATCGTGTGAAACCGGCGTACGGCTGGTCGATACCGCCGCCGCCCTGCCCACCGGCCTCTGGCCGAACCTCGCCCAGGACCATTTCTTCGCCCTGGCTCTGCCCTCCGGTAGCCAGCCCAGCCTGGCGGAGCAGGAGCTGGCGATCGCCGCCTCCCTGCGCCTCACCGAGCTCAGCTTTTCCACGCCGCTGCTGCAGAACGACAACGGCAGCCCGCGGCTGTACCGCCTCAGCGAGATCGGCGATCCAGCCCGCACCTTCAGCCTCCATCTGGGCCTCGGGACTGACCTGATCGCGGAGGGGGTGGTGCCCCAGCCCTTCAGCGCCCTGCCCGCACCCCAACTGGAGGGGGGCGTCACCCTCGACCTCAGCGAGACCGATCTGCTCGCCCTCGCCGGCGCGGTGGCCGACGACGCCCGCGAGGCCGGCCTGGCCCTCACCGCCCAGATCCAGTCAGCCCTCGATGGATTCAACGATCTGGCCCTGCCGGAGTGCGCCGCCGGTTGGTTCGCCTTCGTGAATGGCTTCATCGACACCATTGACCGCCTGGCGGGCCAGCTCTCCAGCCAGATCGACGCCCTTGCAAGCCGGGCCGATGGCCTGCCGGAATGGCTGCCCACCGACTGGCTCGCCGAGGCCTCCGACCTGGCGGATCGCTTCAACGCCATCACCGATGACGTGGCTGAGTTCCGCGACCGCTGGCTGAGCGCCGAAGGTTTCGTGACCAGCATCAACGCGATCTTCGAGCAAAACGATCTCGATATCCATCTCAGCCTGCTCGCCCAACCCACCAACCCTTCCACCAGCTGCTGCGACGAGGAGGGCCTGCAGATCCAGCCGCAGGTGTTCCTCAGCCGCGACAACGATTTCGCCAGCGGCAGCGAAGGCAGCTGGATTCGGCTGAGCGATGTCGCTCCCTTCATGCCCAGCCAGGAGGACATCAATCTCAGCATCAACCTGGAGCGTTTCACTGCCGTGGAGGCCGGCGGCAACCAGGCCTGGGTGATCAAGCTCGCCGATGGCAGCTTCGGCTATGCCGGCGGACGCTTCCGCGCCTCGATCAGCGACAGCGCCAACGCTCTGGTTTTGAACAACAGTGCCGGCGCCGCGGTGGCGGAGACCAGCATCTGGCTGGCCTGGGATGAGCAGCGCAGCGGTTTCGCCCTCTACGACGCCGCCAGCGGCGGCTCACGGCTCAGCGCCAGGATCGCTGCCGGCGGCGGCAGCATCGGCCTGGCGGTGGCCGGTGCCGACATCATCAATACGTTGCGCGTGCAGGTGGATCAGCTCGATCCCGCCCGTCCACTCCAGACGGTCGCTGGCGAAACGATCTCGGGTCATTACTTCTACCGCGCTGAGCCCGATGCGGTCGGCCAGACGAGCGGCCCGGGCAAACTGAAGCTCTACAGCGATGCTGCTCGCCTTGAGGAGCTGACGTTCTTTCGCTCCACCGCCAGCGCGGTCACGGTGGAGCAGGGCCCCACCACCGCTCAGGTGGATTTCGCGAGCGGTCGCTATCAGCTCAGCGCCGCTACGGCGGCCAAGGTCAGCGACACCTGGCGGCAATTCAAGGCCTCCGCTGGAGGAGCCCTGCCCTCGCTGCGGGCGATCGAACTGATCGCCTCCACCGACGACCAGTCGATCAGCGTCGGACTGAAGACCACCATGGCGGCGGACCTGATCGCCATGACCACTGGCAGTGCCCGCAATCAAGCCATTGGTTCGCTGCTGCGCCGTGCCGAGCGGGAGTGGCAGCTGGCCACCAACCCGATGGAGGTGAGCAACAGCGGTGGCCTGAATGAGGCCAATCTCAGCCAGGAGCGCTTCGAGCGCGCCGCCGCGGTCAGCCCCGCCGAGCTACACGATGCCGCCAACATCACCCTGGCCAAGCTGCGCCTAGGTGGTGCCCTTGGCGAACTGGTCGACAAGCAAATTATCAGCGAAACCCAGCTGCTGGCCTTCGCTGGCCATTACGGCGACACCCCGCTGCTGTCGATCACAGCCACCGCCGGTGTTGGCAATGGGCCTGCCCTGGTGAGTGGCGCCTGGGTGATCAAGCTCCCCCAGAACAGCTTCGGCGACAACGTGGGTGTGGAGGGCCCCTTCGGCCGCAAACGGGTGGCGGTGAGTTTCGATCAGCCGAATCTCTTCATTCCCGCGTCACCGGCGAATGCCAACACCGTTTGGCTTGAGTGGGACAACAACCGCACGGGCTTCGCGGTGTATGACGCACCCACCGCTGGGAATCGGCTGCAGTATAGCCAACCCGCCGCACTCACCAGCTTCAATCTGATCGCCGCTGAACTCGGCGATCGGTTCAGCAGCGACAACGTGGCTGGCCAAACCTTTGACCTGCGCATTCGTATTCTACCCGAAAACGATCCGCGCAATCTCTACCAGCCGAGCGTTGCCAGCGCTCCTCCAGGTGACCCCAGGCTCAACGAGCAGACCAATCGCTTCGTGGCGGTGTCGTTCGTGGGTGAAGAGCCGGTGCAGGGTGGCCTGGTCGTCACACCACCCAGCCTCGATTGCCCGCCAGACCTCTATGTTTACCGGCTCGACTTTGGTGATGGGTTAAGCATCAGTGATTCCACCACCCTGCGGCTCACCGATCTGGTGAGCCTGCTCGGCGATGGCCTGGGCGACAGCCCCCTGCTGGACGTGCTCGGCTCGGTAACCGAGGGCTATGAAGCGGAGTTCAGCTACTCCTTCGGCCTCAATGGTGGCCTGGTGGCCGGCTACGACAGCCGCACCAGCGAGCTCTCCGATCTCTTCTACATCGACACCCGCGGCGTGCTGCCCTATGCCAACTGGGTGGACCGCAACCCCACGGATCTCTGGGGCTTCAACACCGCGCCCGCCGGCTACGACCCGGTGTTTGCCGAGGCGCTGTTGCGCCTCGATGCCGGCCTCGACCGCCTGCAGCGGCCCGATCGCTTCAAGCTCACCAGCAGCGATCTGCCGGCCAGCTGGGTCAGTCAAAGCGGCGAAGTGCTCAGCTTCTCACTCGCCGCTCTGCCGGGCCCCGGGGCGGAAGCCAACCCCCTTGGCCAGCTGAAGGTGGACAGGAATGACGACCAGCTGCCTGGCTCCTTCACCCTGCGGCTCGAGCCCGTGGGCGCCAGCACCTATCTGCTGGAACGCAACAGAGGCGGCAGCTGGGAGGGAGTCACCGACGCCGTGAGCCTCGAGCTGCAGCTCGCCCAGGTGGGCGGCGTGGATCTGTACCGCGCCAGCCTGCCCAGTGGCCTGCGCCTGCGCGGCACAGGCCTGAATTTCGCCGATTTGCGCGCCACGGCGCTGATCGAGCTGCCCAACGCCCGCTCCCTGCTCGGCCTGGAGGCGGCCGCCGCGCTTGAGCTGTATCACGGCACCCTCACCACTGAGGGCGATCAAGGACTCGTGCCGCTGCGCACGGTGGAGATCACCGCTCATGCTGCCGGCAGCTTGCAGCTCGATCCCGAGGGACTGCTCGATTTCCTGCTCGCCGGCAATCCGATCGGCTCCACGGTGGATGCGATCGACGATGCCATCGACGCCGTCAGCGACGCTCTGGACGAGGCGCTCTGCGGCCTGGATGAAGGCGCCCTCAGTCCAGCCAACTGGCTAGCGATGCTCACCGGCCTCGCCGATCGCATCGAAGCTCTCCGCGATGCCCTGGTGGGCAACCTCGGCGGCGATCCGGTGATCAACGGCATCGCCGAATCGCTGGGCTTCAGCTTCGAAGATCTCGGCACTGGCTTCACCACGGTGGCGAACACGGTGCGCAGCTTCACCGATAACATCCTGCCCCCCGATGAATGGGCCAACCGCTTCAACCAGGCGATGGATGAAGCAGGCCTGGCTGACATCACCCTCACCCTGGTGGAAAGCGCCAGCCCCGATGCTTTCGCCGGCGAATGCCCGGAGCACGATCCGGCGGTGCGCACGCCACTTCTCTATCTTTTTGAGCTCAACTTTGGCGATGGCCTTGATTGGAGCATCGGCGAACAAGACGACAGCTTGATCCAGCTCATCAACGATCTTGCTGACATCAATATCCCCACCGCAGCACTCGACATCAAGGCCGACTGGAGTCTCGGTATCGATGTCGACGCCAAGATCGGCTTCGGCTTTGATCTCGATGCCCGCTCGGTTGGTGAGTTCCTGGTGCTCGACACCACGCCCGGCGATCTCCCCTTCAGCCTGCCGGCTGGTCTCGATCCCAGTGCCTTTGATCAGCTCAATGCCAGCGGCACCGAACTGTTCGCCAAGGCCTGGCTCGACATCTCCGATCTGCAGGTGTCTCTCGCTGGTCTCAGCGCCCGCAGCGCCCCCGGCGAATCGCTGCTGCAGGCCAGCATCGCCGCGGGGCTGGATCTGCAGGTGCAGGGCAGCAACGGCACCAGCTATCTGCGGCCGGACCTGGTGGACATCGGCCAGGCGATCAGCGGCGGAGCCCTCACCGTGGCCAGTGGCTTTGATGCGGATGTGCAGTTCCAGCCCGAGCTGCTGCTGGATCTGGCCGAACAGCTGGGGGATGCGGCCCTAGAGCTGCTCGAACCCTTCGAGGAGGCCTTCGAGGAGGGAGCCCAATCGCTGGACGATGTGGGCGATGCCCTGAATTGCAGCAAGTTCGGACTGCAGCAGGTGCTGTTCATCCTGGCACAGTTGGAGCAGACGATCGACAATGTGCAGCACGCCATTGAGGCGGGCGTTGCCGATAACCCGTTGATGGCCACCTTCGCCCCGGACATCGCGGCCGACATCAAGCAGTTCAGCGGCAATTTCGATACGGCCGAGCAGGCCTTGGCGGATCTGCGTGGGCTGGGCGAACAGATCCTTCCCTGGAATCTGATTCCTCGCATCGACGCGATCTTGCCGGAATTCCTCAGCCTTGAGCTGCGGTCGCGGCCGATCTTTGATTCCTATTTCTGTGTCACCAACCTCAAGCCTGGCAATATTAAGCAAATTCGTTTGGATACCAGCGCACGTTATGGCAACGCCACTGGGGGCGGAATCAACTATGTCTTGCCCGCTGAATTTGATCTTGAGGGCCAGGATCGTACAACCCATATTTTCCTCGAGGCATCAGACAGCATTCGTCTCCCTGATGGCCTCGATGGCTATCGCTTGGTGGATCCCTCCGGCGAGGGCAGCAGCAATGCCGCCATCGATTTCGCGGCGCCGTTCACGATCCTGCAGCGCCGCGACGCCAGCGGCCATGAGCATCTGCTGATTCTGGAAGGGCTCAACGGCAGCAACCCCCTCGCCGGCGGCAAGGTACGCAACAGCGATGGCAGCGCCTCCCTCACCTACAGCGGCGCCAATGTGGTGACCCAGCTCGGCAACTTCGAGCGGCTTGGCAGCAGCGCCGAAGCCAGGCGGCTGGCCCTGAAGGATTACCTCACCGATGTCCGTGCCGACCCCAATCGCCGCGGCGAGTTCGCTCCCGACTACTACCGCTTTGATCTGAGCCTTGAGGGTCTGTCGACAACGATCGACCTCGACTTCAACACCAGCCTTGGCGATATCCTCGAACTCAGTGGCGGCTTCGATCTCAACCTCTTCGCCGAGGGCTCGATCGGTTTCGCCTTCGATGCCAACGCCCCCGATCTCGGCTCCAGCTTCCTGCTCGATAGCTCCGCCGGGGTGGATCAGAACCTCAGCAGCCGCATGCCCGCCGACATGGCGCAGCTGTTTGGCAGCAGCACGGACGGCAGCCCCGAGCTGGTCGTGGGCGCCACGTTGCAGAGCACCGAGCCCCTGCGCGGTCGCCTCGGCTTCCTGGAGCTGGAGGCGACCAGCGCCAGCGCCAACGTTCTCGGCATCGGTTCGGCTGCCCAGGGCGGTACCCCCACGCTGCCGGCCAATCAGGATCCCTTCCTCAGCGGCGCCCTGCTGCTCGGCATCGACCTCAAGGGGCCTGGAACAGGCCTGGTGCCCCTGGCGGACATCGGCCAGCTGGAGCTCGACCCGCTGGCCAAGGTGGGATTTGAGATCGATCCCAAGATCACCGCCTCCCTGGGTAGCGCCGTCAGCATCGACGGCGAGATGCTATTCGGCGGCTATGGCGAACTCGGCGATTCGGGGTTCAATTTCTCGCTAACTCCCTTCGTATTCAGGCCCGGTGAGATCAAGGTCAACCTCGGAGAGGATCTGGTGGCGGCCAGCGGCCCCTTCGTCAAGATCGCCCAGTTCCTGAACGAGTACTTCCTCGATCCACTGGAGCCGCTGGTGGACATTCTCGAGACGGAGTTCTCGATTGCCGGCCTCAATCTGCTCGGCGATGGCCGCCTGCATAATCTGA
>JBIIIX010000407.1:0-2518 GCA_044234415.1 Cyanobium sp. | reverse complement strand
CTTTGCAGCTCCTCAAGCATCTCAAAATAAGCATGGAATTTAGCGTGACCACCAATGGGAGCGAATTCGACCAGAAGATCCACATCGCTTTCCCCTGGTCGGAAATCGTCCCTAATAGCTGAGCCAAATGCGAAAAGCCGCTGAACACTGTACTTGCGGCACAGCTCGGCAATGGCTTCTTTGTGATTCTCGAGAAGAGTGGTCATGTTGCACCTCTTCAGCCATAATACCTGATACAACAGGATTCAGGGATTCCGAGCTTGCAGAGATCGGAGCTTGGGGTCAGACTAACGCCGAATGGGCCAACCCCCTGAACAGCGTCGTAGGGCTCCGCGAAGTTTTATAAGCCTAGAGCCATTGGCGACCACAGCCAAGCCAGCCCATGCAGGGCGTGGGGTCTGGGAGGTGGCAGACGGGGTGACCCCTGGTTCCGATGTTCCGCATAACACGGTTCATCAGCCTACAAAAGGTCGGCGGGGCTGACCCTCCCCGCGGGCTGCGGTTGAGCACAGGGTGTACATCATCGTCGTTCTCACCTCGCTGTGGCCGAGCAGCTCCTGAATCGTGCGGATCGTTTGGCCTCTTTCCAGCAGATGAGTGGCCTTACCTGGCCTCAGGCCAGCGTGCCGGAGCCACTAGGGGTTTTCGGCTGATCCGAGACCAACTCACCTACGGCCGGCGAATCCCCTGGCGCACCAGCAGCCGGGAGGTGAAACGGGGCCGAGACATCACCTGGACCCTGCAGGCCATGCCAGCGCCGGAGTGGGTGATGGAGCAGTGGCCAGGCAGCGCCACGATCATCGCCGTGCGCAGCCAGGGCAGCCGCGATGGCAGGCCGACCGATGAGACCCGTTACTACGTCACGAGTTTGCGCACCGGTGCCAAAGCCTTGTTGCAGCACATCCGAGACCGCTGGTCGATCAGCGAGGGCATCGCTTCCCCGGCTCACGACATCAAGGGACTGCTCAGGCTGATGGGGTGGCGGGAACCAGCCGCCGACACACCCTCGGGATGACTTGGAATCGGCCCTGCCTACAGATGCCCTTGCTCACGGCCACCGGATGCGATATGCACGGCTGCGACCCTCGCCGATCGGTTCGATCGCCTGTTGCTCCACCAGTTCGGCCAGATCGCGCCAGGCCGTGGCACGGCTCACCTTGGTGAAGCTGATGGCCTTGCGCAGGGTCATGCCGCCGGGGAACCCCTCCGGTTCGGCGTCCAGCAAACGATTGAGTAGTTTCTGTTGGCGGCTGTTGAAGCCGCTGTGCCGGTGGCTCCACCAGAAGGCCGCCTTGCGCCGCACCGCATCGATCACGGCGCTATGGCTGGTTGCCGCTGCCGTGAGCTGCTCCAGGAACCAGCTCAGCCAACCCGTGACGTCCAGATCTCCCCGCTGGCAGCGCTCCAGCGCCGTGTAATAGCCCTTCCGCTCCCGCAGGATCTGGGCGGAGATGCCCAGGGCGCGGCCAACGAACGCCTGTTGGGCCTGGGCCCCGCAATCCTGGGCCAGAAGCCGATCGGTGATGGCCCGGGCCAGGCGGCCGTTGCCGTCTTCATAGGGGTGGAGGGTGAGAAACCAGAGGTGGGCCAGGCCGGCGCGCACCAGCCCGTCCAGCTGCTTGGGTGGGGAGGCAATCCAGTGCAGAAAATCCGCCAGCTGCCTCTCGAGCTGGTCTCTGGGCGGTGCTTCAAAGTGCAGGCGCTCTCGGCCGATGGCGCCAGAGAGCACCTGCATCGGAGCCTGATCGCGCAGCTCAGCGATCCGGATCGCCCGCAGGCCATCGGGCCCGGCGGCGAACAGTCGCCGGTGCCAATGGTGCAGCGTGGCCAGGGTGAGGGGAGCCTCCAGGGTGCTAGTGGCCTCCAGCAACACATCCAGTAGGCCCTCCACCTGGGCGCTGGCGACAGGCTGCCCGTCTGCCAAGGGAAGCTGCAGCCGGCGCGCGATCGAGGAACGCACCTGGCCGGGATCCAGCAGCTCCCCTTCGATGGCAGCCGTGCCCAGGCTCTCGCGGCCCAGCAACGCGGAGATCGCCTCGCGATCGAGCGGGGGCTCCAGCGCCTTCAGCCCGGCCAGAAGCTCCTGGCGTGTGGCACGGGCCCGCAGGAGCAGGGGGTCCACAACGGCTGTGTCCCAGCGGAACTGGGGCCAGTCCGTCCGCTGCCAGATCCAGGATGAGGCCATCCATGCAGCCTAATCGCTTCATCGGGTGAAGCGATTAGCGGCGCAGAATCGCTTCATGAGCGGCACCGCACGCATCACATCAAGCAGTCGTTTGGCCGTGCGGCGATCCCCCACGCCGATCGGTATCGATCCAGTGCTGCAGGTCGTCCTGAAACTCCGGATGGCACACCGCCGCTCGTTGAGCACTCATGCCTCCAGGCCGGCGTCCAGATCCTCAAGGCGAAGGACGGGCAGCTGCTCAGAGCGGGCACGCTCCAGGGCCGAGAGCAGGCGTGCGGCATTGCGGGGGGAACGCAGCAGGTGCGCCGTTTCCAGCAGCCCCTCCAGCTCGTC
>JBIIIX010000406.1:0-2528 GCA_044234415.1 Cyanobium sp. | reverse complement strand
CTGATCGCCAACCGAAAGTCATTCGGATGATGGCTCAACTCAGCTTTGCTCAGCTGAGTGGGGCTGCTCCAGTGACTCATCAGCCCGCAGATGACCTTCCCAGAGATTAACGAGCTTCCCATCCCCTGCGCATCAGCCAGCCTTCCTCTGCCCAAGCTGTACTGCGCCGCGCCCGAATTGGTGCGCAGCGTCCCCGAGATCCTCAAGCTGCTGTTAAAGGAGATCCATGAGGCCGGAGCCAAAGTGAACCGCGACCATCCGGCGGCGGTGGAGCGGTTGCGGGATCAGCAGGGGCTGCTCCGCTCAGGAGGAGCAGCTGTAGTGGGAGAGGCCTCCAGCGTTGAAGAACTGCCGGGGTTTGAGACGGTCATAGGTGGCCTCCAGCTCGGCGGATTGCTCGTCGTAGGGATGGCTGAACACCGCCTGCAGCTCGTGGATCAGGCTGGTGTTGGCTTGCGCCGCTTGCTCGTAGGCCGGTGCCACGAGCCATTCACGCCAGGTGTATTTGGGATTGGTGCGTTGCATCGCCGCCGCGGTGGCCTTGAGGTCGCCTGCCGCCGTGAGCTGATCCCGCCAGCGTTGCAGCCAATCAGTCCATCGGCCATCGAGCTGCTCTGAGCTGGGCAGGTAGAAGCTGGCCTTCAAACTATCGAGCTGAGCGGGGAGATGAGAGAGCCTGCGGAAGAAGATCGTGTAATCCACCTTGGAGAGCACCAACAGCTCGAGGAGCTCAGGCACCAGCGAGGCGTCGTCGCTGATCAGGCCAAGTTTGCGGGCCCACATCGCCTCGATCTCGCGGCGCATCGCCTCGGCGAAGCCCTCGCGGAGTTGATCCAGCCGTGCCAAGGCCGCCGGATTGCCCTCCAGCAGCAGCCGGATCGACGACCAGAACATCTGGTAGTTGGCCTCGGCCGCCTGCGGTTGGTTGAAGAAGCAGAAATGCTCGCCGCCGCCGGTCCAGGGTTGAAAGCGTGGATCGAACAGTTCGCAGAAGCCAAACGGCCCGTAATCGAGGGTGAAGCCTGCCGCGGCGCAATTATCGCTGTTGAAATTGCCCTGGCAGTAGCCCACCCGTATCCAGTTGGCCACCAGCGCCGTGAGGCGGCTGCGAAACAGTTCCGCCAGCAACAGCACTTGCTCGCTGAACGGCAGATTGGCGTTGATCTCCGGCCGGTAGTTGCGCTCGATCAGATGCAACACGATCAGCCGCAGCTCATCCAGGGCCTGGGGATGGGCCTGGCGGCGGGCGCGGCGGGCAAACAACTCCAGCTGGCCAACCCGCAGAAATGAGGGCGCCACGCGGGTGGTGATCGCCACCGGGTTGTCGACCAGGATGTCGGGATCGAAGGAGCGGGAGTTCGGCGCGTACCAGGGCCGGCGCACGGTTTCCGCTCGCGACATCAGCAAGGTCAAGGAGCGGGAGGTGGGAACACCCAAAGCATGCATCAACTCCTGAGCCAGAAACTCGCGCACGCTGGAGCGAAGCACGGCGCGACCATCAGCGCCGCGGCAATAGGGCGTGGGGCCAGCTCCTTTGAGTTGCATCTCCCAACGCCGGCCATTGCATACCCCCTCAAACACCGAAATCGCGCGACCATCGCCGTAGCCATTGCCGGTGCCAAATGGGCACTGCTGGATGTACTCGCTGCCGTAGATCGACAGGGCATAGCCGGTAGCCCAACCATAGGGCCGCAGCGGCTGTTGCGCCACCGAGAGATCGCCGGAGAAGAAGCGGCGGAACTGCTCGTCTTGGGCCAACGCATCGCTGAGGCCCAACTCCTGGAACAGGGTAGTGCTATGGGCCAAATACTCCGGCGCGGGCAGCGGCGTGGGGGTCACCGGCACGTAGTGGCCGGAGAACACCTGGCGGGGCTGGTGATCGTGGCCGTCGTCCGTGGCCTGAGGATCCGGATTTAGGGCTTGGAGCAGCGAATAATCGGCCCGTTGCGCAAATGCCGCGAACGTAGACGCCAGCGGTGCTGGCGCCTCCCCTGCCGGCGCATTTGCCGGCTCAATTCCATGCTCAGTTTGCGGCTCTGTTGCCAGCTCTGTGGTGGGCGGCGTGGGGGGCATTGGCGTCTGGACGGGTGGTTTCACGGTTGTCGGGACTGGGCTCGCGGGTTGGGCGCCGCCTAGGGCTGGCTGGGCTGGGCGTGGATATCACCCACCGGGAGGCTCGGGAGGCTCAATCCAGCTCCTGATCCAGGGGCTATCGGTCGCGGTCAAAGAACCTTGCCCGCGTGCCCTTCACCAGGGCGTGGGGAATGTTGGGGCTGCGGGGATCGGGCTCCAGGCGCTGGCGGGCGGGATGGACGATACCGGCCCCACATAGGGCACCTGCATCACCCGGCCATCGGCCACGGTGACCTCCCGCAGCGAGTCCTGATCCAGCTGTAGCTGCACCACCACGTGCTCCGGAATGCAGAGCATCAATGCCCCCGTGTCCGCCAAGGCGTTCACCTCCAGGGGGTGAAGCTGGGGCTGGCGCGGGTTGCTCAGCTCGATCGTGGCTTGGACGTAACCCATGG
>JBIIIX010000405.1:0-2533 GCA_044234415.1 Cyanobium sp. | reverse complement strand
CCAGCCAGGAGCTGGGCTTCGAGGTGGTGGGCCTGGGCACCTACAGCCGGGAGCTGGCGCGCGACGTGCGGGCGGTGGCGAAGGACCTGGGCCTGGAGGCCCTGATCAGCGACGACTACCTGGCGGTGGAGAAGGCGATGGCGGAGGCGGCGCCTGAGCTGGTGCTCGGCACCCAGATGGAACGCCACAGCGCCAAGCGGTTGGGAATTCCCTGCGCCGTGATCAGCACGCCGCTGCATGTGCAGGATGTGCCGGCCCGCTATGCGCCCCAGATGGGCTGGGAGGGGGCGAATGTGATCTTCGACAGCTGGGTGCACCCGTTGATGATGGGCCTGGAGGAACACCTGATCGGCATGTTCCGCCACGATTTTGAGTTCGTGGATGGCCACCGCAGCCACCTGGGCGACGGCGCCCCATCGCTGGCGCCGGTGGTCGATGCCGTGCAGGAGGCCCCTGCGATGACCGCCTCCGCCCAGGGCTCCGGCGGGGTGGCACTGGCGGAAGCCCCCGCCCGCCTTGCCGTGGCCAGCGCTACGCCCGCCTCAGCCCCAGCGGGCGCCTCCGCCCCTGGCGCCGCCAGCGAGCCGGTGTGGACGGCCGATGGGGAGGCGGAATTGCACAAGATCCCCTTCTTTGTGCGGGGCAAGGTGCGGCGCAACACCGAAACCTTCGCCCGCGAACGCGGCATCGGCCAGATCAGCAGCGAAACCCTCTACGACGCCAAAGCCCACTTCAGCCGCTGAAGGAGCTCGGAAGCATTCGCTGAGGATCCCTGCCATGGCTGTCACCACGGTTGGGATCCTCAGCCCTGCGATGTTGGCGTGTGTGGGATTCTAGGGCGCTTAATTTCGAGACCAAAGAACAAATCCCAGGTGCGGCTTAACCGCAAGAGGAACCTGATCAGCGAGATGTTCGATCCTGTTGCCGCGGAGCTCGTGTCGATCTCGAATCAGGTCATCAAGATCATTTCATGAAGATAACTGGGCTATTCCTCTAAGGAGAATCAGTGGCGCTCAGCAAACGGCTGCAGCCGACTGCGTAGGCGTAGTGCCGTGGCTTCGGGAACCCCTAGGCTGAGGAGCTTAGCCACCATGGCCTCAGGCTGGACCAGCAGATCTTGCGCAAAGGTCTCCGACCAGAGAAGTTGAACGACGGGACCGAGTTCTTCGGAAATGATCGCGTGCAGGTTGGCCAATAATTCGCAACTGAGCGGCGAAGTGCTCGTCTGTGGGCCCGAGCGAGCCGGCGGGGGCTCCTCCGGCGCCGTAGCTGCGGGTGGGGAGGCAAATGTCTGGCTGGATTGGCGTTCCGCAACATCCTGGTGCGCAACCACCGCCACCATCTCACCGGGCTGAGTGACGACGCCTGATGCAGCCGCCGCAGCGTTCGAGGCGGGCTCGGCTGACAACCTTGGAATTGCAGCCAAAATCTCCGCCAGGCAATCGGCATATCCCTTGCGAAACATATCCACAAATTGAATGCCTGCCAAGCAGTAGCCAAAATCGGCTTGAATTGGGGTCTTATCAATCAACACTGGCAAGATTGGCTTGCCATTGGATTCGGCCAATGCCAGCTCTTTGGCCACATTCCTCGACTGCTGAGATGCCGCCGAAACAACCAAGAGGAAGACGCGGCACTCTTCGATGCCAGCCACGATTGAAGAGCGCCAAAGCGTGCCGGCCTCAATGGCGTTGCGATCCATCCACACCGCAAGACCTTGGGCTTGAATATCTTCATATAGGCGGGTCACCAGCTCGGAGTCACGCCGTGAATAGCTAATAAAAATCGACATGGCATCAAGGCTTCTGGACCAGATTCATGGCCACCAGCAAGCTGACCCTAAGGCGCTCCAGGCTGCGCTGGAGGCGATTCAACTCCTCAACCGAGCTGCTCTTCGGGAAGGTAATGGTACTCGGTGACTGGCTGGCGGCATCAGCCACAACAGTGAACTTTGAAAGAGGCCTAACAAGCAGGTAGTCGAGGCCATAAAACATGACGACGGAAAGAGCCACGAGGCAACCAACAATTAGAACCAGAAGGCTTTTTTTAAGTTCGTCTTTTTTCTCGAAGATCTCGTTCATCGGAACCTTGACGATCTGGGCACCGATAATCTCGCCTACTTTCCAGCCAAATCCATTTTTGGGACCATAAGCATTGATCAGGCTGAGCGGCGCCTGCTCGGGGGTTGAGTGGCAACGCAAACAGCTCGAGCTCGTCACAATCAAGGGGTGAGCCGTGTAGTGGAATGACAGGATTGGATTGATGTCCTCACCGCTGACTTCCTGGAGTTTGGGGTTGGACCTGAAGCGGTTGATGATAGCTGCCTCTAATTCACTGGGCAAATCTTCGGGATTCGTTGGGTATGACACTGCCTCGCGATAGCTGTAGTTGCGGAACTGCGTCGTCTTCTGCATCTCCGCAAAGACCGATTTAGCTGCATAGCTGGGAACCGATTGCGGCAAGAACTTCTGAGACTTCTGGAAATTCAAGGGCTCGATAATGGGTGTCGTTTTCTCGTCGGTATATTGTCTCA
>JBIIIX010000080.1:0-11207 GCA_044234415.1 Cyanobium sp. | reverse complement strand
CCGAGGGCCGCTCTGGGTTCAGGCATCCAGCCTGAGGCACGGGCTGGGTTCCGAGACTTCCGGTATTAGAATCGCGTGCAACTCAGCGCGCTGAAAAAGCAGTGCAGCCCAGGGGGTTGTGGAGGAGCTTGCTCCCTAGGGGGTTCAAGCTGGGGGCGACTAGCTTCAGAGCGCTAGAGGGCCGGGATCAGCGTCGGGGTTGGGCTCGCCGTTGCCGATCAGGGCTGTTTCCAGCTCCATGCGCTGCTCCATCTGGCGCAGAAAGTAACCGGTCATCATCGCGGAGGCCAGCAAACCCGCCAGGTTGTCGCGGCTGGTCTGAATCCGGACTTCGAACTGCTCACCCGGCAACATGCCGAGCAGCCCCTGAACGTTGTGGCGAATGATGTCTTGAATTTCAGGGCTGGCGGAACGGGCAACCCTCTGCAGCACATCAGGGGATTGTTCCTGCAGGTATTGGATCAGAGGATTACCGTTGACCGCATCGCTGTCGGTCGTAAGGAACTCCGGATTGAACATTGGACTCCCTTGCGAGCTGGGGGCGAGGGGCCGTGGGGCCGAAACCCTGGTCCACTCGCGCAACCTTAACGCAGCTGTTCAAGCCGGCCCAGCCGACGGGACGGGTGAGAACCGAATCGGCCCAAACCGGTTCAGGGGCCAGTAGCGCCACACGGCCGTGCCGATCAAGGCGCTGCGGGGCAGCGGTCCCCAGACATGGGAGTCGAGGCTGGCATTGCGGTTGTCGCCCAGCACCAGGAGATGGTCGGCAGGCACCGTGAGCGGGGGCAACTGGTAGTCGATCCGCTCCGGGGTCCAATCCGGCTGAACCGCCATGCCATTGCGCCACAGCCGCCCCTCGCGCACCTCGATGCGATCGCCGGGAAGCCCCACCACCCGCTTGATCAGGGCGGCATCGGGGTCATAGCCGCTGTCCACCAGGGCCGCGGGGGGATGGAACACCACGATCGCGCCGGGCTGTAGGGGCCGCCCGAGCTGGGGGCGAAGCTTCTCCACCAGGATGCGGTCCTGCAGTTGCAGGGTGGGCAGCATCGAGCCGGAGGGAATCCAGCGGGGCTCGATGACGAGCCAGCGCAGCAGCAGCGCCAGCAGGGCCCAGGCCAGCAGACCCAGCAGCTGACGCCTCCAGGAGCCCCTGGGCGTGGCAGCCGTGGCGGAAGGACTGGAGACCATGGTGAGCTGGGGGAGGATCTCTACATCCTGACCAGTGAGGCCGCATCGTTGATGCCGCATCCCGGCTCCTCTGCCCCCAGCGGTAGCGGCGGTCCAGCCCACGGCGGCTCAGGGGCTGGATCGCGCGCCGATGTGTCGCCTTCAGCGCAGTCGCCGACCACCTCTCCGCCAGAGGCACAGCCACAGCCCGAGCGGCCGCCCGCGCGGCCGTCCGCGCGGCCGTCCCCTGCCGCGGCCAACGTCCGCGCCGCCCTGACCCTGCTGCTAAGCCTGCGCCAAGCCGGGTTGGTCACGGTGGTGGTCTGTCCCGGCAGCCGCTCCGGTCCGTTGGCCGTGGCGGCCGCTCTGCTGGAGCCGGGGGGCATGCGGTTGAGGACCGCCCTGGATGAGCGCTCCGCCGCCTTCTTCGCCCTCGGCTGCGGCCGGGCCGACGGCACGCCGGCGGCGGTGATCACCACCTCGGGCAGCGCCGTGGCCCATCTGTTGCCGGCGGCGGTCGAGGCTGACTACGGCGCCATCCCGCTGCTGCTGCTCACCGCCGATCGCCCCGAACGGCTCAAGAACTGCGGCGCCAACCAGTGTGTGAACCAGGAGAAATTCCTGCTGGCCAGCTGCCGCTGGTCCGGCCAGGCCGAGCCCAGCGGCTTGGCCTCGATGGAGGCGCCGGCGATCGAACGGTTGGCCCAGCGGGCCATCGCCGAGGCGCGTGGGCGCCATGGCCAGCCTCCTGGGGCCGTGCACCTGAACCTGCCGCTGGAAGAACCGCTGCACGCCAACAGCGAAGAGATCAGCGCACTGGCCGAGGGCTTGCGTCGGGGGGAGTTCTTGAGCGCCGCTGGGGTTTTGGCCAGCGCCCAGGTTGATCAGGGTTCCTCCCCTTCCCGGAGCCAATCGGCCGCCCCCACCCTGGATCCCGATCAGCCAGGCCTGATTGTGGCCGGCCCCTGGCGCGGCTCTCTGGCGGAGCGGGCAGGCCAGATCGCCGCCCTTGCGGCCTGGCAACGCCGCAGCGGCTGGCCGTTGCTCGCCGATGCCCTCTCCGGGCTGCGGGGATGCCCGGAGCTGGAGGTGATCGCCGGGTACGACCTGATCCTGCAGGATCCGCCGCAGGATCTGGCGCCGGGCCAGGTGCTGCGGCTCGGGCCGTTACCCGCCAGCCGCCGTCTGCAGGACTGGTTGGGACGGATCAGGGCGACCCAAGCGCTGATCAGCGATGGGGACCCCAGGCCACTGGATCCTTTGCGCCGCTGCGTTTGGCAGTGGAGCGGCGGCTTCAGCGCCTGGCTGGCGGACCAGCCCGAACCCGTAGGCCTCGGCCCAGCGTCGCAGAGTTTGGCCCTGGCGGGGGCCTGGCGCCGCGCCGATGCCCGGGTCCAGGAGTTTCTGGACCAGCGCCTACCGGCCAACCCTGCCAAGCCGGCCAACCCGGCCGACTCCGGCGGCGCCCCGGCGCTGAGCGAGCCCTGGTTGGCGCGGCAGTTGGCGCGGCTGCTGCCCAGCGATCTCCCCCTGATGCTGGCCAATAGCAGCCCCGTGCGGGACTGGGAGAGTTTCAGCCCGGGCGACGGCCCGCCCCGGCCCCTGTTCTCCTTTCGTGGCGCCTCCGGGATCGATGGCACCCTCTCGATCGCCTGCGGGCTGGCCGAAGCCCTTGGCGAGGTGGTGCTCGTTTGCGGGGATCTGGCTCTGCTGCACGACAGCGCCGGTTGGCTCTGGGGCCAGCAGCTCGACGGCCGCTTGAGCGTGGTGCTGATTGACAACGGCGGTGGCGGCATCTTTGAGCAGTTACCGATCAGAGCCGGCTCCGCCTTCGACTTCGAGCGGCTGTTCGCCATGCCCCAACCCCTCGATCCGCTGCGCCTGGCCCAGCTGCACGGCGTGCCCTGTGCCCGGCTCCGCGATGGCCAGTCCCTGCCCCAGCAACTGCGGCAGCTGCTGGAGCGCCCCGCCGAGCAACGCCTGGCTCTGCTGGCCGTGACAACCCTTTCCAGGGGCGACGCCAACCTGCGGCATCGGCTGCGCCGCCAGGCGGCGGCTCTCCATCAGGATCCAGCGGTGGCCGCTTGGCCCTTCACCACAATGAGCAGCGAGTCGCCGAGCCAGCGCCCCCCGCGTCCATGAGCGAATCCTCCGCGTCCGCCTCCGTCCGCTGGCAATCCGCCGGCTCCTATGGAGATGTCATCTACGAAACCTGCGATGAGGGCATTGCCCGGATCACGATCAATCGGCCAGAGAAGCGCAATGCCTTCCGCCCTCGCACCGTGGTGGAGCTGTGCGATGCCTTCGCCCGGGTGCGCGATGACCCCCGTCTCGGGGTGGTGTTGTTGACCGGTGCTGGCCCCGCGGCCGATGGCGGCTGGGCCTTCTGCGCCGGCGGCGATCAGAGCGTTCGGGGCGATGGCGGCTACGTCGACGAGGCCGGCCTGCCGCGGTTGAACGTGCTGGATCTGCAACGCCAGATCCGCAGCTTGCCCAAGGTGGTGATCGCCTTGGTGGCCGGCTACGCCATCGGCGGCGGCCAGGTGCTGCACCTGCTCTGCGACCTCAGCCTGGCCGCCGAGAACGCCGTGTTTGGCCAGACCGGCCCGCGGGTCGGCAGCTTCGATGCGGGCTTCGGCGCTGGCTTCCTGGCGCGGGTGGTGGGCCAGCGCAAGGCGCGCGAGATTTGGTTCCTCTGCCGCCGCTACTCAGCCCAGGAGGCTCTGGCCATGGGGTTGGTCAACGCGGTGGTGCCATTGGAGCGCTTACAGCAGGAGGGGGTGGCCTGGGCGAGGGAGGTGCTGCGCAACAGCCCCACGGCGATTCGTTGTCTCAAGGCGGCTTTCAACGCCGAAACGGATGGCTTGGCGGGTATTCAGGAGTTGGCGGGCCAGGCCACCCATCTGTTTTACCGAACCAGCGAAGGCCAGGAAGGCCGCGATGCCTTTCTGGAGAAACGCCAACCCGACTTTTCAGAAGTTCCCTGGTTACCGTGAGCGGCCGAAGGTTTAGGGACCCTGGCTGAGGTGTTTGCTCCCATGCGCCCGAGCGATTCCTGGCCGAATGGCTCCAGATCATTGCCAGGGCATCCGGTCCAGCGGGGGCCGCTTGCCATCGCCGCCTCGACCCTCCTGGGCGCCATCGCTGTGATGCCGAACCCCGCCGCCGCGGCTTTCAACTCCCCCATGCCCGCCCGGGAGCGACTGGGGTTGCCCGCCTCCGAGGCTGGCGCGATCGATCAACCGGCCACCGGATCGCGTGGTGGCACTGTTCCCGCGGCTGAACCCGGCCTCCAGCTGGTGCTCGATCGCCAGGCCCGCCTCTTGCGGCTGCTGGAGAACGGCCAGGAGCGCCGTCGCTTCCCTGTTGCGGTGGGGATGCCGGGCTGGGAGACGCCGGTGGGGGAGTTCCAGGTGCTGGAGAAAACCCGCAACCCGGTTTGGGAGCACCCTCAGACCGGCCGTCTGCAGCCCGCCGGTCCGGCCAACCCGCTCGGCAGCCGCTGGATCGGGTTTCATCGCTACTGCAATGGCCGCAAAGGGTGGGACGGCGATCAGGTCCTGGATATCAAAGGCTGCGTGGCGGCTGGTTTTCATGGCACTCCTCACCGCTGGACCGTGGGCCGGGCGGTCTCCCATGGCTGCGTGAGGCTTTATGACGAGGACGTGCGCGAGTTGTTCGAACTGGTTTCGATCGGCACTCGCGTGAGCGTGTTGCCCTGACCGCTGTCGCGTAAGCAGGTTGCCCTGACCGCTGTCGCGTGAGCAGGTTGCCGTGACCGCAGTCGCGGTCCATTGGCTTCGGGGGCCGTTTCACCCCACATGGCTCGCCCACCCCAGCGGCGAGCTGGTCCGCAGGGGGTGCTCGTAGAGTAACCGCCGCTCCCAGGGCCAACTTCCGATGCGCATTCTCTTCGTCGCCGCCGAATGTGCGCCGATGGTGAAAGTCGGAGGCATGGGCGATGTGGTGGGCTCGTTGCCGCCCGCCCTGACCGCCCTCGGCCACGATGTGCGCATCATCATGCCGGGCTATGGCAAGTTGTGGAGCCGGCTACAGATCAGCTCGGAGCCAATCTGGCGCGGTAGCACGATGGGCACCGACTTCGCCATCTACGAAACCCGCCATCCGAGCAATGGTCTGACGATCTATTTGGTGGGTCACCCCGTTTTTGATCCAGAGCGCATCTACGGGGGTGAGGATGAGGATTGGCGATTCACTTTCTTCGCCAGCGCCTCATCTGAATTCGCCTGGAACTGTTGGAAACCCCAGGTGATTCACTGCCATGATTGGCACGCTGGCATGATCCCCGTCTGGATGCATCAGGACCCAGAAATCAGCACTGTTTTTACGATCCATAATCTCAAATATCAGGGCCCCTGGCGCTGGAAGCTCGACCGCATGACCTGGTGTCCTTGGTACATGCAGGGAGATCACACCATGGCGGTGGCTCTGCTCTACGCCGATCGGGTCAACGCTGTCTCGCCAACCTATGCCGATGAGATTCGTACGCCACAATATGGTGAAAAGCTGGATGGCTTACTGAACTTTGTTAGCGGTAAGCTGCGCGGCATCCTCAATGGCATCGATACCGAAGCCTGGGACCCGGCCACCGACAAAACGTTGGTGGCCAATTTCAGTGCTGCGGATCTCAGTGGCCGGGCCGCCAACAAGAAGGCCCTGCAGGAACGCTTTGGCCTGCAGGTCAGCCCCCGCACCTACTTAATGGGCATGGTTTCGAGGCTGGTGGATCAGAAGGGAGTCGATTTGCTGCTGCAGGTGGCCGAGCGGGTTTTGGCCTATAGCGATAGCCAATTTGTGGTGCTCGGCACCGGTGATCGCGGTTATGAATCGGGACTCTGGCAGATGGCCGCCCGCCATCCTGGTCGCTTCGCCGTGTTCCTCACCTACGACGATGCTCTGTCGCGGTTGATCTATGCCGGCAGCGATGCCTTTCTGATGCCCAGCCGCTTCGAGCCCTGCGGCATCAGCCAGATGCTGGCCATGCGCTACGGCTGTATCCCAGTGGTGCGTCGGGTTGGAGGCTTGGTGGATACCGTCCCCCCCCATGATCCTGGCGAGCCAGGCAGCGAGGGCAGCGGCACCGGTTACGGCTTCGATCGCTACGAACCGGTCGATTTCTACACCGCGATCATTCGCTCCTGGGAGGCCTATCGGCACCAAGCCAACTGGCAGGTCTTGCAACGGCGGGCCATGGGGCAGGACTTCAGCTGGAACCGTTCCGCCCGGGCCTACGACGCCATGTATCGCGAGGTCTGCGGGGTCAAGGAACCGACGCCGGACGCCGAACAGGTGGAGCGTTTCTCCCAGGGGCAAGGGGCTGACCCAAGCTTGGTGAATGGGGTGCCGCCCGCCCCGTCAACGGAGGCCGCCGATGCCGCTTTGGCACCCTCCGCTGCCGCCCCACCGGCCGCCACCAGCCGTTCGCGGAATCCCCTGGCCCAGCTGCTGCGTCGTGGCGAGTCCTGATCCTCTGACGAAGACCTGATCCTCTGACGAAGAATTGAGGTGGCGCCGGCAGCGCGGCAACCGCAACCTCCCGGGCGGAATCTCCCGGCTCTTTATGTGAGCCCCTGGCGGCTGTTGCGCCAAGATCTGCTGGCGGTGCTGGCCAGCCTGCGTCTCAAGCTTCAAGAGCTGTGGCGGCTCAACGGCGCTGGGGAGTTGCCGCGACCGGGCTTCTGGCCCCGCCCCCTGGCCGCCTGGTTCTTGCCGCTGCTGCTGGGCTTGCTCCTTGCCCTGGCCTTTGCGGTGGTCGGGCTGGGAGTGGGGTTCATCACGTCCCGCCCCGAACCAGCCAGCCAGGGACCTCAACGCGAGTTCATCCGGCCAACTCCAGAGCCTTACGCCCCCGCAGGCAGTGGATCCTGGCGGGCCAATCCCCGCTCAACCAGTCCCCCAGGCACAAGCTCCAGCGACCCCAGCGACGCTGGCAGCCGTGATGGCAGCACCAGTGGCGGTGGCAGGCCAACGGGCCAAGCCATGGGCTTGGTTGAGGCGCCACAACCAGGCGGCCAGGGCCAACAGCAGCCAGACACCCTTGGCGTGGAACCTCAACCCCCCCCAGGGGGCGACGCTCTCAAGGTCTTGGCTGGAGGCCCAGAACCCATGGCCACTGCTTCGGCATCGCCAGACTGGCCGGCAGGATGGCAAGCGATTCCGCCTGGCCTTGAAGCGGTGGCACCAGCTGGGGCACCGCTCAGCGATGGGCTTGATGTGCTGCCGGGCGCTGGCAATCCAGTTCCCCCCTCCTCAACCGGTGCCACCGATCGCCCCGCGGGAGTTGTCTTGCTGGCGGACCCGGCCGAGACCTTGCTGGAGCTGTTGCGTGCCGCCACTCCGCAGGCGCCGCCCCACGCCGTCCAACTCGCTGATGGCACCACCACAGTGGTGTTGCGAACCGCGGCTGGCTTCGAGCAAGCCAGCGCCGCGGCCCGACAGGACTGGGCCGACCGCTGGCTGGAGCTTGTTCGCGAGCGGGGCTTCAGCCAGCTCACCCTGCTGGATCCCGCAGGACGGCTGCTGGGGAGCCAGGCCCGGGTGGGCTCAGGCATGATCCTGCTCCAGCCCTTCCGCGAGCCGCCATGAGCCTGCAGCCCGACCAGCTGGTGGACCTCTGGGGCGAGCCGATCGCCAGCGATCAAGGCTGGCGGCGTCAGCCGATCGTCGCGGTGGGGACCGACAGCCGCCAGGACCTGCGTGGCCGCCTCTACGTGCCCTTGGTGGGGGAGCGCTTTGATGGCCATGCCTTTCTGAGGGACGCCTTCGCGGCGGGTGCCCTTGGCGCTGTGGTCCAGCGCGATCGGCTTGAAGGCGATGCCTTTGTGGCAGCGAGCAGCCATGGGAGCCGGCCACTCTGGCCTGTCGAAGACACCTTGCTGGCCTATCAGCAGCTCGGCCGGCTCTGGCGCCGCAACCGAGCCATCCCCGTGGTGGCGATCACGGGATCGGCGGGCAAGACCACCACCCGGGAACTGGTGCGCTCCGCCCTCAGTTCCCTGGGCCCGGTGGTGGCCAGCAGTGGCAACGAGAACAACGACATCGGTGTGCCCCTGACTCTGCTGCGCAGCGACGACAGCAGCGCGGCCCTGGTGGTGGAGATGGGCATGCGGGGCCTGGGCGAGATCGAACGGCTGAGCACCTGCGCCGAGCCCAATCTGGCGGTGATCACCAACATCGGCACCGCCCATATCGGCCGACTGGGGAGCCGTGGGGCGATCGCCACCGCCAAGTGCGAAATCGTGGCAGGTTTGGCAGGGGCTGGCGCCCTGGTGATCCCCGCTGGTGATCCGTTGCTGGAGAGCGCCCTGGCAGGGGCCTGGTCGGGGCGGGTGCGGCGCGTCGCCCTGGCCGATGAGCAGGCAGCGCACCCCGCCGGTCTGCCCGCAGCGGATCTGGTAGGGCGGCTGGAGGCGGACAGCGCCGCCGGATCGGGGGTTGACGTGGCGGCTGGAGCGCCCCTAACGATCCCGGGCTGGCCAACCCTGCGGTTGCCCCTGGCGGGTCGCCACAACGCCCGCAACCTGCTGCTGGCCCTGGCTGTGGCTGAAGAGCTGGGGGTGCCCAAGCAAGCCCTCAGCGATCTCCGGACCGAGCTTCCGGGTGGTCGCAACCGCCGCCAGCAGCTTGGAGCCCTGACCCTGCTGGACGAGACTTACAACGCCTCGCCGGAGGCGGTGCTGGCGGCCCTGGAGCTGCTGGCGGCGCAGCCGGGAAGCGGACGTCGCTACGCGGTGTTGGGCACCATGCTGGAGCTGGGCGAGCGCTCCCTGGAGCTGCATGGCCAGGTGGCCGAGCGGGCCCGCGACCTGGGCCTCGATGGCTTGGTGATCGTGGCGGCCGGAGCGGAGGGGGAGGCGATGCAGGCGGCGGCGGCTGGCTTACCGCGGCTGGCCCGGGTGAATCAGCCGGAGCAGGCGTTAGAGCCGTTGAGCGCCTGGCTCGATCCCGGCGATGTGGTGTTGCTCAAGGCCAGCCGCGGCGTGGCCCTGGAGCGGTTGATCCCTTTGCTGCCGAATCTCTGAGCTCTCCAGCCAAGGAGGCTCGCCAACACCGGTTTCCCGGCGGCGCGATCCCAGCCACCCACGCACGTGGTGGCAATCCCCTCGTTGTTGGCCAGGGGGTTTGCGTGGTCTGCTTGAGCCGGAGAGAAACAAGGAGGATGGATGTCAGGATGGCGCGCTCTGCCGCTCCTGGCGGGGAGGGGTGGCGCTGTTGCCGATTCCTTGCCAATCGGGCTTGATGGTCTGGCGGGCGCGCCCAAGAGCCAGGGCTCCTGAGGGGACATCCTGCGTGAGTGTGGATCCTGCGCCCACGGTCACGCCTGGGCCCAGCCGGATCGGAGCCACCAGGGTGGAGTTCGCACCCGTTTTGCAGGCGGCGCCGATCACGGTGCGGTGCTTACGCACGCCGTCGTAGTTGGCGGTGATGGTGCCAGCGCCGATGTTGACCTGGGAGCCGATCTCGGCGTCGCCCAGGTAGCTGAGGTGGTTGGCCTTCACGCCCTCAGCCAGCTGGCTGTTCTTGATCTCCACGAAGTTGCCGATGCGGCATTCGTGCGCCAGCTGGGCTCCGGCTCGCAGCTGGGCAAAAGGGCCGATGCTGCATCCGGCAGCCACGCTGCTGTCGCGCAGCACGGAGTAGAGCACCTCCACGCCCTCGCCCAGTTGGCTGTTCTCGATCAGGCAGCCGGGGCCGATGCGACAGCCATCCCCCACCACGGTTTCGCCGCGGAAATGGCACTGGGGTTCCACCACCACATCCCGGCCGAAGCGGGTGCCCTCGCTCAGGCTGCAGCTGGCCGGATCGGTGAAGGTCACCCCCGCCAGCATCCAGAGGCGGCGGAGGCGATCCTGGAGCACCGCCTCGCATTGGCTCAGCTGCAAGCGGTCGTTGATGCCGAGGACTTCCTCAGCGTCCGCCACCTCCAGATGGCAAGCGGGTTGAAGCAGGGCCACCGTATCGGTGAGATAAAGCTCCCCCTGGTCGTTGTCGCTGCTGAGCCGGGGCAACACGTCGGCCAGCCGGGCCCAGTCGAACACGTAGATCCCGGCATTGGTGAGGTTGTTGCGGCGCTGCTCTGCGGAGCAGTCACGGTGCTCAACGATGGCGCTGACGCGGCCATCTGGGTCCGCGAACACGCGTCCGTAGCCCGTTGGGTCCACCAGCCGTGAGCTGAGCAAGGTGACGGCCGCAGCCTGACGGTGGTGCAGGTCGAGAAGCTCTTGCAGGGTTTCCGGCCGCAGCAGCGGCACGTCGCCGTTGAGCACCAGCAGCTCGCCCTCAAATCCCGCCAGGGCCGGCAGCAGCTGCTGCACCGCATGGCCGGTGCCGTTCTGGGGTTGCTGGAGCACGAACTCCAGATCCGCCACCCCCGCAAGCGATGCCTGCACCCGCTCAGCCTGGTGGCCGACGATCAGCAGGCGCCGCTGGGGTCGCAACCGCGCACAGCTGGCCAGCACCCGTTCCACCAAAGTGGCCCCCGCCAGGGGTTGCAACACCTTGGGGAGGTCGCTCTTCATGCGGGTGCCCTTCCCAGCGGCCAGAGTGGCGACGGCGAGCATGGGTTGGTGAGGAGTGAACGTCGCCGGAATCTACGCGCAGTCAGCGGTCCAAGCGGTTAACCAGGTGGATGGTGCCGTCGCGGGCGCTGCGCGGAAGCCGAACGCGGTTCGGATGTCTGGACGCAGGGTTGGAGCGGCAAGAGGGAGTTGATAGTTTGAGTGAGCTTGCATTTCCTACTGCTGAACATTGACCACCACAGTGGAGCCTTCAAATCCAATCCTCCCTCTAGAGAAGCTGGCAGTTCACGACGACGTATCCTCGGCTCGGCAAAACCAGTGGCCTCAACAGTTCGGTGCAGCCAGGGTTAATCTATGCACTTAACCCTGTCGGCCGCGTTGCTCGGCTCTGCGTTGCTTTGATCAAGGGGGGCATCCAAGTGGTGCTCCATTGGGTTCTGAAGATTCGGAACCTCACCCCTTCATCCCCTTCACATCCAAATCCCATCCAGATCCTAT
>JBIIIX010000021.1:0-20675 GCA_044234415.1 Cyanobium sp. | reverse complement strand
GTCACCACGGATGACTGGCAGCAGGTAGCGACCCAGTACCACAAGGTTGTGCCCCTACGCGCCTTCGAACCGTTGCGAGAGAGCGGGCCTTTCTTGCATCGGCAAAGTTTTCTGCAGGTTGGCTCGGTGCAGGCGGTCGCCAGCGCCCACAACGGCATGCGCTTGCAAGGGGAGCGCACCAAGTCGGGTTTGGCCAGCCTGAGGATGAGCCTGGTGGGTCGCGCCCGTGTTCAGCATCGCGGCCAAGAGCTGCTGATGGGGCCCGGCCGGTTGCTGTTTGACTGCGATGACAACAGCGACTACACGGCCCGTACGGAATCCCAGTGGATGATGGTGATTGCGTCCTTGGTGCCCGCCAACATCGCCGCCGCAGCAGCGGCTTTGGTGGGTCCCCAGGAGGATCCCGAACCCTTCCTGCGCCGTCTCCCCGTCCAGATCCTGCTCACCGAAGACAAGCGGTCCACAGGCATCGTCTATCGCCAAATCCTGCGGCTGTTGCAACTGGCGGACAGGGGACAAGCAGATCCCTCCAAAGCTCTCGATCCGGCCCGATTGGAATCCATGTTGCACCGTTCCCTGGCCCTGGCGCTCTTCCCGGAATTCCTACAGGATCGCTGAGCGGCTTGTGGTCCTGCCGGGGATACGCGCGCCGCGCCGCACTCAGCGCTCCACCCCCCAGCGGCGACGCCAGGCGCTGGTGCTGAGGGTCCCAAGCTGTCGCTGTTGCTCCTCACGGCGTGCGGCCTTGATCGCTTCCGGCTCCGCGCAGCCCCGCGGATCGCGATACGGCACCGACGCTCGGCTGAGCAGATGCTCACGCTCCATCTCACTCAGGGGGCGCAGCAGCGCGTCAGCAGCTATCGGTGTGGGGGAGGCGGCCGTGCCGGCGCTCCAATGGCATCCCACCTCTGTGGCCCTCGCCGCTCCGCCTTCGGGCGGCTCGCGCTCGGGCCGGAGGCTGGCCAGCTGCAGGCCTGCAAGCTCAAGCCCACGACGCACGGCCGCCGCGGTGCAATAGGTCAGCAGGCGCCCCTCGGGCCGCAGGAGTTCCGCCAGCTGGCCCAGGAACTCTCGGCTCCACAGCTGGGGGCATTGGCTCGGGCTGAAGGCATCGAGGAACACCAGATCGCAGCCGCCGTTCAGCTCCGCCAGCCGCCGCAGCTCACAGCGGGCGTCGCCTAGCCACCAGCGGCCGCTGCTTCGCTGCTGAGGAGCCTGGTGGTGCGGCGACGAACCCGCGTCTTCCCCCCGATCCCTCGCCGCTGGTTGGCCAGCAGCCAACAGTTGGGGCCCTATACATGCCTCGCACCCCGAAGGCGGCAGCGACGGCGCTTGTGGTGAGCCAGCGCTGTTCCCCGCATCGGCGGCGAACGGCAGCTGGCGCCAGTGGCCGTGAGCGTGCAACTGGTCCAGCGCCTCCAACGTGGTCGGTCGCCAAAGGCGTCTGAAGCGCGGTTCAGCGAGCGCAAAGGCCAGGGGGCGCGGATCTAGTTCCAACCCCCACCATTCCAGGGCGAGGCCTTGCTCGTTCGCCGCCTCCAGCAGCGAGGCGGTGTTGTAGCCGAGCCCCACGCAGACCTCCACCACCCGCAGGCGATCGCCAGGGCGAAAGCGCTCCAGTTGGGCCGGGCGGATGAACTTGGCGCGGGACTCGGCCAAGGCACCGCTGCGGCAGTGAAAGGACTGGCCAAAAGTTGCGCTCCACAGGCTGGGGCTGCCATCGGCGGTGAGGCGCCAGGACAGAGCGGCATGGGCGGCATCCCCCGCAGGACCGCTGTCCCCGGCGCTCTCCCCGGCGCTGTCGCCGCCGCTCTCCGCGGCGCTCTCCGCGGCGTTGGCAAGCCGCGGCAGCCCAAGCTCCGCCGGCGTCCCCAAGTTTTGGGGTGTTCGCCAATTCTGGTTGGCAACCGGTTGCTCTGGCGCCAGCGGAGCCGGGGGGGCCACGGTCTGGCACGGCTCGGCTGGCTCCCCCTGGACTCCAGATGCCGAAACTGCGACCCCAGGGGTTAAGCCCGCTGCGGAATCAGTGCCGCAATCGCGCCAGGTCATCCCAAAACCCCGGATAGGACACGGCGGCGGCCGCCGCATCGGCGAGCTGGGTGTCGCCGCGGGCCACCAGGGAGGCCACCGCCAGGCTCATCGCCACCCTGTGATCCGTTTCGCTGTCCACCGCGGCACCGCGCAGCGGCGTGGGGCCGGTGATGGTGAGGCCATCGGCGTGCTCCTCAATCTTGGCCCCCATGGCGCTCAGCTGGCGGGCCATCACCGCAAGCCGATCGGTTTCCTTGACCCGCAGCTCCTCGGCGCCGCTGATCCGGCTGACCCCTTCGGCGCAACAGGCGGCAACCGCCAGCACGGGGATCTCATCCACCAGGCGGGGAATCAGCGGCGCCTCGATCTGGAAGGGCCGTAGCGGCCCTGGCCGCACGCGCAGATCGCCGACGGGCTCGCCGGCCACCAGGCGTTCCTCAAGGAGTTCGACATGGGCCCCCATTTGCTCCAACACGTCGAGGATGCCGGTGCGGCTGGGGTTGAGGCCCACGTTGTCCACCACCAGGTCGCTGCCGGGGGTGATGGCGCCGGCCACCAACCAGAAGGCTGCCGAGCTGATGTCACCAGGCACCACCACCGCCAGGCCAGCCAACTCTGGTCCCGGTCGCACGGTCACCCTCGTGGGCTCCGCCGGGTCGACCTGCAGGTCTGCGCCGAAGGCCCTCAGCATCCGTTCGCTGTGGTCCCGGGAGTGGGCGGGCTCGACCACCGTGGTTTCACCTGCTGCCGTCAAGGCGGCCAGGAGCAGGGCACTTTTCACCTGGGCGGAGGCCACCGGGGTGTGGATCAGGCTGCCGGACAGGCCCCGCCCCTGGATGGCCAGGGGAGCCAGATTGCCATTGGCCCGCCCAGAGATCATCGCCCCCATCCGGGCCAGAGGCTCCGCCACCCGGCGCATCGGACGGCGCCGCAGCGAGGCATCACCGTTGAGCACGAAATGGCGGCCGGCTCGGCCGGCCAGCAGCCCGAGTAACAGGCGCATGGTGGTGCCGGAGTTGCCGCAGTCGAGCACGTTCTCCGGTTCCCGCAGGCCATCGAGTCCGAGCCCCGTCACCAGCACCGGTTCTCCGGACACGATCGGCGTCACCGCCACGCCCATGGCCCGCAGGCAGGCAGCGGTGCTGAGTGGATCCTCAGCGGGCAGCAAGCCCTCGATCCTTGTTTCTCCCAAGGCGATCGCACCGAACAACAGGGCCCGATGGGAGATCGATTTGTCGCCAGGCACGCGCACACGCCCCCGTAGACCCTGGGACTGGTGCAGGCGCAGCGGCTGGTCAGGATCGACCCCGGCTGAGGTGGACGAGGCGGTGGAGGTCGTCACACGGGGGCACGGCGGTCCTGGCGATCCTATGGAGCCGCCTCAATCGCGAGTGATCGCGTCGGCCTGCAGCCGATCAGCCGCCGTTCAGCCGCCGTCAGAGGGAGTACACGACGGGGAGTCGCCAGCCCAAGCCGCTTCAGAGCAGTTCCGTCTTCACCCCGGCGTGGCGCAGGGCCGAGGACAGGGACCAAACCTCTAGCACTAGGGAATGCCAGGGGGAGATGGTGGCCATATCGAGGGCCATTGGCGCTGGCGCCGCGGCCCGCAGGGCACGAGCCGCTTGGAGTTCGGCTAGGGCTTGTCGCAGGCGCTGAACCAGCGCATCGCGGGCGGGGGGCGCGAGCACCCGATCCGGGCAGTGGGCGATCAACACCAAACCCCGCTCGAAGGACTGCTGGAAGTCGTCAAGCAGGGGGTTGAGCACCTGGTCAAGCAACTCGCCAGCCGCATCCGACATCGGGGTAGGAGCCATGGCCGCGGCGTCGCCGCCCTCACAACACATCAGCAACGCTAGGAGGATCTCCCGGAAGCCAAGCGCCGCTGATGGTGAGGGCATCCGTCCCCACCACCCCCCTGAACCGCCCGTGAACCGCCTTTGCTACCCGGCCAGGTCTCCGGCACGGCGAGGTTGGGCGGCGCTTGGGCCTTGAATAACTTGTACAAAGGGAGCGCCTCTCTCGATTGTCTCCATCCGGGCCATCTCCATCTGTGCCATCGACGCGGTGTGGCGGTCGTGAAGACGAAACGGCCAGCAACTCAGCCCAGCAACCAGCCTCCCCCCTCCTCGAGCACGGCTCGCGCGCTGCGCAGATCATGCAAAAGGTCAGCCAGGGTGCAGCTATTGAGCTCCTGGTTGAGGCTGCGCCAAAGTCGGTTCTCCAGCAACGAAGCCACCCGCTCCGCGGCCAACAGCTCCGGATTCGAGGCAGCCCGCGATGGGCTGGCCATCAGTGAGCCCGCGATGGCGGTGGGCCGCAGCGCGCTCAGCACGGCGGCCAAATTGATTGTTTGAGGTGGCGCCGCCAGGCGATAACCTCCGGCCCTGCCACGACGCGCCTGCAGCAGGCCTGCCCGCCGCAACCGCAGCAGGAGCTGCTCCAATAGCGCCGCCGGCAGGTCCTGGCCAGCGGCCAGGTCGGCCACCGAGCGCCAGCGCTGGGGCTCCTCCGCCAGCACCATCAGGGCTTTGAGGGCATGCAGGTCCTGCCGGCCGAGGATGGTGGCGCCGAGGCTTCGCTGGGATGGGGGGGAGTCTGGCGGAGTCTGGCCAGCGCCAGATGCGGCGGGATCGCCCGCCTGTGGGCGAAGCGCCATCGGCGGTTCCCCGTTCAGCCGAGGCGAACGCCGGGCCCCAGGCGTTCGAGGATGTGCTCAAGGGTGTAGCCGAACAGGGCTGGGTCGGGATTCACCGCCTCGAGATCGGCCAGCCCGAGTTCCCCCCAGCGGGCATCAAGTTGGGCATCCAGCTCCACGCTGCGCTGCAGCGGCTCGCCCCATTCATGACGCTTTTCCGGCCCGATTTTGGTGGTGGCATCGATCGCCAGGCGCCCCCCCAGGCCGAGACGCTCACTAGCGAAATCAAGGGTATCAAAAGGAGTGTTCTCCAACACAAACAGATCGCGTTGAGGATCTACTAAGGCGCTGATCGCCCAAATGACCTGTCGCGGATCACGAATGTTGATCGCTTTGTCCACGACCACCACAAACTTGGTGTAGGTGAATTGGGGCAGAGCGCTCCAAAACGCCATCGCCGCCCGGCGCGCCTGGCCAGGGTAAGCCTTGTCGATGGCGATCACCGCCAGCTTGTAGCTGAGACCTTCCATGGGTAGGAAGAAATCAACGATCTCGGGGATCTGCTGGCGCAGGATCGGCGTGTAGATCCGGTTCAGCGCGATGGCGAGCATCGCGTCTTCTTTCGGAGGGCGGCCGCTGAAGGTGGTGAAGTAGATGGGATTGCGCCTCTGGGTCACGCAGTGGATCCGCACCAACGGCGAGTCCTCGACGCCGCCGTAGAAGCCCATGTGATCACCGAAAGGACCGTCCGGCAGGCATTCCCCAGGTGTGATTGTGCCTTCGAGGACCACTTCACTGTGGCTGGGCACCGCCAAATTCAGGGTCTTGCACGTGGCCAGCCGCACCCCCTCGCCTCCGTAGATCCCGGCAAACAGCCATTCGCTTAGCTGCACGGGGATCGGCGTGGCAGCCGCTAACACCAGCAGCGGATGCACGCCAATCGCGATGGCGATTTCCAGTTTCTTGCCCAACGCCGCCGCCTTGCGCAGGTGTCTGGCACCGCCGCGCACGCTCAGCCAATGCACGGTCATGGTGTTGCGAGATTGTTGCTGCAGGCGGTAGACCCCCACATTGGGGGTACCGGTTTCCGGATCTTTACTGATCACCAACCCCAAGGTGATGATCCGGCCACCATCGCCGGGCCAGGGCCGCAACAACGGGAGGGCATCTAGATCCACCGCGTCGCCGCGCAGCACCTGCTGGCGGCAGGGTGGGGTGAGGTCGAGATCGGGGCGGGCCTTGAGCACATCCCAGAGCACAGAACCAAAGCGCAGGGCTTCGCGGGGGCCCTTGGGCGGCCGTGGCTGCTGCAGTAGGGCTAGCTTCTCACCGAGGGCCTCCAGCTCCTCTGGCCGCTCCATGCCCAGGCTCCAAAGCACCCGCTCCTGGGTGCCCAGCAGGTTGATCGCCACCGGCATGGTGGAGCCGATCACGTTTTCAAACAGCAGGGCTGGCCCGCCGCGGGAGAGCACGCGATCGGCGATGGCGGCCAGCTCCAGATCGGGATTCACCGGGGCGCTGATGCGCCGCAGCCGGCCGCGCTGCTCCAGCAAGCTGAGGAATCCCCTCAAATCTCGGCGGGTTTGGACAGCGGACAAGACGTGAGCTCGTGAATGGAGGCACTCTGACGTACCCGGCCGGCGACTGTCGCGACAGCAAGCGCTCGCGGCTGGTCAGGAGGGACAGGGCCTGCTGCGGTCCCCACGACGCTCGCCAGCGTCGTGGTCCACGCTGCCGGCTTAGCCGCAGCCGAGGCTGAGGCGGGTGTCCACGCCGGTGACCGGGTTGCGGCCGCTGGCCTCGCGACAGAGGGAACGCTGATCGGCTCGGTCGATCAGGGCGTCGCTGAAATCGGCGTTGCTGACCCTGGCGCCCGAAAAGTTGCTGCCCGTGGCGATCACCCCTCGCAAGATGGCTCCATGGAAATCGGCGCCGGCGAAGTCCACCTTGTCCATCAGCACGTCGCTGAGATCGGCGTCGCGGAAGTTGGCTTCCGGGAAGGCCCCTTGGGTGAGGATCGCCCCGCGCAGGTCGGCCCCGGCGAAGTTTGCCGCCCGGCCCTGGGCGCCGGCGAAGGAGGTGTTGGCCAGCTGCTGGCCTTGGAAGTCGGCGCCGTTCTGATTGGTGAGGGTGTAATCCACGCCGCTGAATTCCGCCAGCACGGGGGCGGGAGCCGCCAGCAGCAGGAGCGCCAGGAGCGGCGCCAGCGTGGCTCGCACGCCGCATTGGCAGACATTGACCAACGAACGGCCGGCCCACGGAAGGGATCGAGGACCGACCAGCCAGCCGCAGGGGCTTGCCGCTGCGGCTCTCCCCAGCCAGGAGCGGCTGCGGCCAGGATCGGCAGGAAGGTGTGTGGGGGTGCTGGCCATCGCTTCGGGTGAGTCCGCGCAGACAGCCGCGGCCGGATCCTTATGCTGACCCATGGGAATCCCATGCGTGGTTCGGCGCTGGCTTCAGGTTTGCTCGCCAGCGAGGATGCGGAGCACATCGCCCAGGAGATAGAGGGAACCGGCGATCACAGGCTGGGGGTGCGGCGCCTCGGCATCAGCATCAATACCGCATCGAAGCAGCCGTTCCAGCCCCGCGGCGGGGTCAGTCACCGCTTGAAGCTGGTCGGCGAGTTCGGGGCACGCCTCCCCCAAAGCTTGTTGATCCCAGCTGGCATGCCCCGCGATTGGCGTGATGAACCCCTCGTCCCCAGGCAGCAACAGGGCCCGCAGCATCGGGGCGGCTTCCTTGTGGCGCTGGATCCCCAGCAACCAGCGCCGCGGCGCCAGCCCGTCGCGGTGAGTGAGTTCCTGGCGCAAGTTGAGCGCCGCTGGAGGATTGTGGGCACCATCCAGCAGTAGCGCCTGTCCACGCCAGTGGTGTTTCTCAAGCCGCCCGGGCCAGTGGGCCTTGGCCAGGCCGAGGCGGATGGCGTCCTCGCCGATCGGCCAGCCCTGCTCGGCGAGGGCCCGCGCCATCGCCACAGCTACCGCCCCATTGCGTCGCTGAAAGCTCCCCGCCAATCCCAATGCCGGGCCACCGTTGGCGAGATCCGGCAGCGGGTCGAGCCAGTGCAGCTCGACGCCGCTTCGCTGCGCCATCTCCTCCAGAACCGTCGCCGCTTCAGGTGACTGGCTCGCGCTGAAGGCCTTCTGACCCGGTCGCATCACTGCGGCTTTCTCGGTCGCGATCGCCGCGAGGCTGTCCCCAAGGTATTCGCGGTGGTCGAGCCCAATGTCGGCGAACCCCACCACGCGGCGATCGGGATGGGCCGTGGTGGCATCAAGCCTTCCGCCAAGGCCCACCTCCAGCACCGTCACATCAAACTGTTCGGAGGCGAAGCGACCAAATGCCGCCGCGGTGAGCAGCTCAAATGGCGTGAGATCGTGGCGCCGGGCCAGCGCCTGCCAGGAGCTGAGATCACTGCGCAACTCATCAGGGGTGATCCAGCGTGGTCCGAGCTGGATGCGCTCACACCAGCTCACCAGATGGGGAGAGCGATAGCTGGCCACCCGCAGCCCAGCCGCCTGGAGGATGGCATGCAGCATGGTGCAGATTGAGCCCTTGCCGTTGGTGCCTGCCACCTGCACCGCGGGGAACCGCCGCTCTGGATGCCCAGCCTCGGCGAGGGCGGCATGAAGGCGGTGCAGTCCGAGATCAACGCCACGGATCGCGAAGGGTTCCAGCAGGTCAGCAATGTCCACCGGAGCCGGCAGGGGAGGCGTGCTCAGCCCTGAATCCAAGGCAGCATCCAGGGCGACCGACTTCACCATCCTCAACCAGCTCCCAGCTCAGCCTGGAACGGCATCGGCGCTCGTGAGGCGCATCAATGCCGATTCAAGGCGGCGTAACGCGTCGCTGACATGGCGGGGCTGGATCACCAGCGGCGGGACAAAGCGCAGAACCGTTGGCCCAGCAGGCACCACGAGCAGCCCTTCGGCCATCGCCGCCTTCACCCAGTCCGTCGCGGCAGGCGCCCCCTCGCGGAGCACCAAGCCGGTGAGCAAACCCCAGCCACGCACCCCCTCAAGAAGGGTGGGGTGGTTGCGGGCAAGATCAGCCAAGCCTTCCTGAAGGATCGCGCTCACGCTGCGCACATGGGGCAGGAGCTTGCGGCGCTCAATCTCGGCGATCACGGTGAGGCCGGCGCGACAAGCAAGGGGATTGCCCCCGAAGGTGCTGGCGTGGTCGCCGGGTCGGAAGTGATCCGCGCTGTTCCTGACGGCCAAGGCTCCAATTGGAATCCCACCGCCAAGCCCCTTAGCCAGAGTGAAGGCATCCGGCTCCACACCCAGCCGTTCGTAGCCCCACCACTGGCCACTGCGGCCCACACCGATCTGCACCTCGTCAAAGATGAGCAAAATCCCCCGGGCATCGCAAAGCTGGCGCAGCCGCTGGAAAAAAGCGGGATCGCCTGGAATCACGCCACCCTCTCCCTGGATTGGCTCCAGCAGCACCGCGGCGACCCTGGGCCCCTGGCGTTCGCATTCAGCTAACAGGGCCTCGAAGGCGTCGATATTGTTATACGGAAAGTAGCGGAAGCCCTGCACCATGGGCTCGAACCCTTCGTGGTATTTGGGCTGCCCGGTAGCGGTGACGGCCGCAAGGGTGCGGCCATGGAAGCTGGCGTGGGCTGTGAGGATCAGCGGTTCCGCGATCCCCAGGTTCAGGCGGCCGTATTTGCGAGCCAGCTTGATGGCCGCCTCATTGGCCTCAGCGCCTGAGTTGCAGAAAAACACCCGATCCGCACAACTGCGTGCCGTGATTGCCGCCGCCAGCTCTTCTTGCTCGGGAATACGGTAAAGATTTGATACATGTTGCAAAACAGCCAGCTGACGGCAGAGGCTGCGCCGCAGGGCCGGATCGCTGTGACCGAGGGTGCAGACCGCGATGCCAGCGACCGCATCGAGATATCGGCGCCCCTGCCGATCCCATACCCAAACCCCACGGCCACGCACCAACTCAAGCGGGAAACGGGCGTAGGTGCCCATCACCGCAGAGTGAGGGCCGCTGCCGACAGTTGTTGTGGGTGGCGGGGAGGCGAGCACCGCAGAGGCTGATGACAGGTTCAAAAGGGATGGGAGCGGTGGGACTCGAACCCACATGCCCGAAGGCGCTCGATTTTGAGTCGAGTCCGTCTACCAATTCCGGCACGCTCCCAACATCCCAACCATAGAGGGCCAGGGCTGGGGAAAACTCAACGTCAGCGCATTGCGCTCACGGCAGCCGTCGACACCGGGTCGGCGTCGAGAAGCCGAACGATGGAAGCCCCAACGGCGTTGAGTTTGGCTTCCAGGTTGGCGTAACCGCGATCAAGGTATTCCAGCCCGCGTACGGTTGTGGTACCGTCAGCCGCCAATCCGGCGAGAACCATCGCTGCGCTGGCGCGCAGGTCGGTGCCGCGCACGGGGGCGCCGCTGAGGCTGGGCACTCCTTCGATGCATGCCGTGTTGGCCTGCAAGCGGATGGAGGCGCCCATGCGCTGCAGTTCGGCAACGTGTTGCATGCGGTTTTCAAAGATGTTCTCCACCACCAGGGAGGTGCCTTGGGCCGTGGCCAGCAAGCTCATGAAAGGCGCTTGCAGATCGGTAGGGAAGCCCGGGAAGGGTTGGGTGCGCAGATCGATCGCACGAATTGAATCCGCTTCGATGGTGAGGCCGTCAGCCTCAGCCCAGAGACGACATCCGGCCTCCTCAAGCTTGGTGAGCACCGCTCCAAGATGGTCTGGACGGAAGGGGGCCACGTTCAACCGCGAACGGGTAATGGCAGCTGCCAGAAGGAAGGTGCCGGCTTCGATCCGATCAGGAATCACTGAATAGTCAGCTCCGTGAAGGGTGTCGACCCCATCGATCAAGATGGTGGGCGAGCCGGCACCGCGAATGCGGGCCCCCATGGCGATCAGCAGATTCGCCAGATCCACCACTTCGGGCTCTTGGGCGGCATTGTCGATGGTGGTCTCGCCTTCCGCCAAAACGGCGGCCATCATCAGGGTTTCGGTGGCGCCAACGCTGGGGCAATCCAGGTGGATGTGGCCAGCTTGGAGGCGCTTGCGCTGGCCAGGCACGACGGCGGTGACGACACCATGCTCAATCGTGACCTGGGCGCCGAGTGATTTGAGCCCCTTCACGTGCTCCACCACAGGACGGCTGCCGATTTGGCAGCCACCTGGAAGAGGCACTTGAGCAATGCCGGCCCTGGCCAGCAGGGGACCAATGCAGAAGAAACTGGCGCGCAGCGTGTTGACCAACTCGTAGGGAGGGGCGGCCCGGGTGATGTGTTCGCCATCCAGGTCGACGATGTCGCCTTGGCGCTTCACTCCAACGCCGAGGGCGGCCAGGATCTCACCCATGGCGGTGATGTCCGTGAGGGGAGGCACATTGCGCAGCCGCAAGGTGTCGCGGCACAGCAGGCTGGCCGCCATCAGCACCAGCGCCGAATTTTTTGCGCCGCTGACGCGCACCTGACCTTCGAGCCTGCCGCCACCCCTGATCTCAAGCCGAGGCTCGAGTAGTGCATGGGGGGGAACAGCGGCAATGGTCATGGGCGGGGCTGTCCCGAGATCCGAACGTGCCGGCATGTTGACAATGATTTGAGCCATCGTCTAGGGGTCCGCCAGGTGAAGTGTCTCGCCAGGTCGTGGCATGGTTGGCGGAGTGGCCCACTGTTGAGCTTGGACCTTAGTCCACGTCCCCCTAGCGGCCACGTCGTTGGTGGCTCTGCTGCGGGGCTTGTAACGGAGTCGCTGCGGCAAGCGGGTGAGTCGGTTTATCTATCGGTTGCCGCAAGCTTGCGTGAATGCGCAATCGCTGATCCAGCAACGTCGGATCAATCGTTCAGCCTGATGACGGTGGCATTGCAGCAGCAATGATCTAGAAGACCGTGTTGAATATCAGTCAGTCAGTCAGTCAGTCAGTCAGTCAGTCAGCCAGCCAGCTTGCATGCAAATAAGGCAGGCCGGCAGACGCAACGCCTCGCCAAACAGTTGCCCTTCGCTGCCGCTCCATGGGCCACGCCCAACTCCACCGATTTCGTTCAACCGACGCTTGCCGTTTCGGTCGCCTCCGAACCGAACAACGCTTCCACATTGGGTTTGCATGCGCGCCGCTGGGGCAACTCTGGCCGGTCGGAGCGCCCTGGATCTGGAAGAGACTGCCCCACGGGTCGCTCGCCTGATGCGTCGCGGGCGGGTCAGGTCTCGACCCGTGATTGCCCCGCCACGTAAACCCATGGGGAATGGGCTCGTCTGCGGCGCCAGGTGGCCGCAGGCCCAGCCACTGAACGCCTCAGCCCTTGCGCAGGATTGCCTCAGCCCCCAGTTCGGCCCGCAACAACTCTTGACGTTATAGACAGTCCGTTCGCCGTCACAGCGGTAAGACTAGGGATCCGCTGACCATGAGCCGATGGCGTTTCGATCCACCCACGATCCGAGGCGTGGCTCGCTTCAGCCCAAGGCCTATCGGTTAATCGATGCGCTGCTTGAACCCCATCCCCATCTCGATGGTCTTTACGACTCGATTGAAGAAGCCTTTCAGGATGCCTGTGAATGGCTTGAGGTTATCGGACCCGTGGCAGAGGTCGCCTACAGCATTGGCTTGGAGGTGAGCACGCCCGATGGCGGTTGGCGCACCATCCGCCATCCCGCCTTGGTCGCTTGCCCACTGGCCTGTGTGGCCTTGCCGATGGGCTGAGCGACGGAAGGCCGAGCCAACGCATTTGCAGCCTGCTCAGATCAGCGTCCGTCAAAGTTGAACATCATTCACGCCCGTCACAGCAGCAGGCCGATCAGCGCTGATCAGCTGATCCACCAGCGATAGTTGTCGCGGCAAACAGAGCCGCCGCAGGTCGTAGCTGTCCTGAACCGTCTTGCGGGCAGCCTGCCGCAGTGGCATAAACCTATCGCGATCCTCTAGTGCTTCAGCGATCGTGTTCGCCAAGGTCTCATGATCAAAAAAATCGACGAGCAAACCATTGTGATGGTGGCGGATCACATCTTGCACCGGCGCCGTGGCCGAGCCCACCACCAGCGCACCGCAACTCATCGCCTCCAGTAGGCTCCAGCTGAGTACGAATGGATAGGTGAGGTACACGTGGCAGGCACTGGCACGCAACAGCATGTGCAGCACTGGATGGGGCACCAGCCCACTGAAGTGAAGGCGTGAATGGTCCAAGCGGTCTCCCAATTCGCGCAACAAGCTGGTCTTCCAGCTGCCTCCGCCGGGCGGAGCTTGGCCGTAGCTCACGCCATCACCGCCCACAACAACCACATGGGCCTTGGGGCAGCGGCGCTGCAGCCTCGGTAGGGCTCGCATGAACTGATGGAAACCGCGATAGGGCTCTAAGTTGCGGGCCACATAGGTCACCACAGCATCGCCGCGCTGGAAGCGCAATCCGGCCTTCTCCAGGCGAATCTCGGCGGGCCCTTCCGGTCGAATCGCATCGGTGTCGATCCCCTCGTGAATCACGCTCAGCCGTTGGCGGTACTGCCGCGGCACCGTGCTGGCCTGCCAAGGGGTTGGAGCCAACCCCCAATCGAGATCCTGAAAGGCCAACAGCTGGCTGGCACGTCGCAGGCGCAGCTTCGCGTTCCGGGTCCAGGCAGCGTCGCTGAACTCCGGGTCGAAGTCGTTGTCTCCACCTTGAAGTTGATAGACGAACTCCACCTGATGCAGCACGGGCACATCGGGGAAGAGATCCTTCACCAGCAGTAGTTCTCCCCAGCCGGGGTGACCGATGATCAGATCGGGCCGCAAGCCGCGGGTGCGAAGACCCTCCAGCACCCTGGCCACGGCTTCGCCGCGCAGAACCTTGGTTTGAAAGTCCGCCGCCCAGGGGTGGCAGGGGGGCACGCCCGCCGCTGGCATTGGGTTGTAGCGATGCAGCGGGATGCCGGCCAGCTCCCGGGCTGTGGGCCCACCGATGGCCTCGACCCGATCGCCGCGCCCCAGCAAGGCAGGGGCGAGATGGCGGTACTGCCCAGGGAAGTTCTGATGGATGAACAGGAGTGTGCGGGCCATCACCAACCTGAAGACGCTCTCGGCGGTTCGGGCCAGCGCGTGGGAATCGGCTGCAACGCCCTTCAATGTCCATCATGGTTGAGCGTCACCCGCTTCGTTGATGGCATCCCCACCTAGGCGCCCCCGCCGCGCAACCATTCTTGGAGCTCTCGCCTCAGGGCTTGTGTTGGCTGCCCTGGCCTCCCTGGTGCAGGAGTTCGCAACTCAGGGTCCGCTCGGCATCCCCGGGCTAAGTGCCCAGGCCCAGTCGCAACCGGTGCTGCGGATCAGCGCCATCCCCGACCAGAGCCCGGAAAAACTGAACAGGCTCTATCCACTCGTGGCCGATGAGCTCGCCCGCCAACTCGGGGTGAAAGTGAAGTACGTGCCGATGGTGGATTACACGGCCGCTGTCACCGCTTTCCGCACCGCTGATCTAGACCTGGTGTGGTTCGGGGGGCTCACGGGGGTGCAGGCGCGCCTCCAGAGACCTGGTGCGCGGGTTCTGGCTCAGCGCGATATCGACGTGTCCTTTCACAGCATCTTCATCGCCAACCGGCAGAGCGGTCTTGAGCCTTTTACCTCCCTGAAAGGACTCACGGCCCTCAAGGGTCGGCGCTTCACCTTCGGCTCGGAGAACTCCACCTCCGGCCGTCTGATGCCCCAGTATTTCCTCGCTCAGGCCGGTGTGAAGCTGAGCGATTTTGCCGGTGGCGCGCCAGGGTTCAGCGGCAGCCATGACGCCACCATCGCTTTGGTGCAGAGCGGCACCTATGACGCCGGCGTTGTGAATGAACAGGTGTGGCGCTCCAGCCTCCACAACGGCAAGGCGAACCGCAGCAAGGTGGTTCAACTCTGGAAGAGCCCTGGTTATCAGGACTATCACTGGATTGCCCAAGGGGATTTGGATCGCCGCTTCGGGAAGGGTTTCACCAATCGCCTCAGCCAAGCAATCCTCGCCTGGCGGCCCTCCAATCCGCAGCAGAAGCAGATCCTGGCCCTGTTCGGAGCCCAGCAGTTCACGAGTGCCAACCCAGCGGCCTACAGGCAGATCGAACAGGTGGGCCGCCAGATTGGCAAGATCCGCTGAGCGGCCTCGTGGCAGGGAATGGCAAGGCCAGTGCCGCGGCGCTGGAGCTGCGGGGGGTGAGCGTGCCGGGCCGGGATCGCCCTCGGCTGCAAGGCATCGACCTGGTCCTGAGGCCGGGTGAGCGGGTTGCCCTGCTGGGGCCCAGCGGCGCCGGCAAGAGCACGCTGTTGGCGGTGGCCAACGGCCTGTTGACCCCAACGACAGGCGAGGTGTTCTGGCAGGGCGAGCCTCCAAGCCGCTCGCGGCGTCAGCGGCGGCGCCAACAAGTCCGCATCGGCACCCTCTGGCAAGACCTGCGCCTGATCGAGGAGCTGACGGTGCAACAAAACCTCAACACCGCAAGGCTGGCCCGCTGGGGCTGGCCCAAGGGCGTGCTCAATCTGCTGCTCGCTCTGGAGAGCGAAGCCTGCGCCTCCTGCCTGGTTCAGCTGGATCTCGATCCATCGCTGCTCCCCGTGCCCGTGTCCGCCTTATCCGGGGGCCAGCGGCAGCGGGTGGCGATCGCCCGCCTGTTGCGCCAGGAGCCGACCCTGTTGCTTGCCGATGAACCCCTGGCCAGCCTCGATCCGCGCCTGGCCCGGGAGTTGCTGGATCTGCTGCTCGAACACAGCCAGGGCTCGCGAGCCTTGCTGCTCAGCCTGCATCGCCCGGATCTGCTGGCTGGATTCGATCGGGTGCTGGCTTTGCGCCAGGGGCAGCTCCTCTGGGATCGGCCAGCCGCCGCCGTCACCGCCGCTGATCTGGAATCCCTGTATGAGACGGCGTCCATGGGACCCACACCATGAGCGGGCCCGAGGAGTCGCACCTGTCGGCCAGGGTTCGCCCGAACACCCTGCCGCCAGAGGAGGACCCCAAAGCGCAGGCTCCAGCCCAGCCAACGGGCAAGCGGGTTCCGCCCATGGGCTTGGCGGCACCGCTGTGGCCGCTGCTGCCGGCATTGCTGGTCCTGCCGATGGTGGCGCTTTTGCCCACTCAGGTGCATGGCGGTGGTTGGGACGCCTTCGGCCAATTCCTGCTGGCGGCGCTGCGGCCTTCCCTGGATCCATTGGTGCTGCGCACAGCCATGGAGGGGCTTGGCGTGACCATGGCCATGGCGCTGCTCGGCTGGATTGGCAGCCTGGTGCTGGGCTTACCCCTGGGCCTCGCCAGCTCGCGGTTGGTCTGGCGGACCCTGCTGGGTCATGCCCTGCCGGCTGAGCTGATCCGCCGGCTGCTTGCGCTGCCGAGGGCTAGCCACGAACTGCTCTGGGGTCTCTTGCTCCTGCAGGTGCTGGGCCTGCAGCCGGCTGTGGCGGTGCTGGCCATCAGCCTTCCATTCGGGGCGATGGTGGCCCGGGTGCTGGCCGATCAGCTCGATTGCCTTCCCACCACAGGCCTGGCGGCCCTGCGGGCGGCTGGGGTGCCAGCACCCCTGGCCATGCTCACCGCCCTGGGTCCAAAGCTGTTGCCCGTGCTCGTGAGCTACGGCGGCTATCGACTCGAATGTGCGCTGCGGGCTGCCACCTTGCTGGGGGTATTCGGACTCGGAGGGTTGGGAAACGAGCTGCGGCTCACGCTGCAGTCGCTGGCCTTCCAGGAACTGTGGACTGGCCTATGGCTGCTGCTTGCGGTGATGTTGTTGCTCGAAACGGGGCTGCGCGGGCTGCGGCTGCGCTGGCATGCCCCAGGACGGTTGGTTCTGAGCCGAGCGCCAGTGGGTCGGGTGGGCCGCGAACTCGCCGGTGTGTTTGCCGTCCTTGTCCCTCTCGCCCTGCTCGCCGCCCATAGCCTCGGCGTCAATCCAGCGGACTGGCTGCGGTTCAACCCATTGCCAAGCGGCACCTGGTCCTGGAGCGCTGTGCAACAGCTGCCCTGGCTTGCCCTGGTGGGTGCAACGCTGCTGCTGGCGGCTGGCGCAGCCGGGTTGGCGGTAGGGCTAGCACCCCTGCAACTGCTGCTGTTGGCCCCTTGCCGCTGGGGATTGGCGGCGTTGCGGCTCAGCTGGGCTCTGGCTCGGCTCTGGCCACCGCCACTGATGGCCCTGCTGCTGTTGTTCGTGCTTCGCCCAGGGGTGTTGACCGGTGCTCTGGCGGTGGGGCTCCACAACCTCGGCATCCTGGGGCGCCTGCTGCTCGAAGCGGTGGAAGACACCATCCCGAATCGCGAAGTCGCGCTCGCGGTCGCCGGCAGTGGGCCGCGTTTGGCGATGCTTTATGGGCGCTATGCGCCTCTAGCGCGGCCCTATCTGGCCTACGGGGCCTACCGCGCCGATGTGATGCTGCGCGAGACGGTGGTGGTGGGCCTGGTGGGAGCGACAGGGCTGGGCAGCCAGCTGCAGGAAAGTCTCAGTAGCTTCGCCTGGGATGAGGTCGTGGCACTGGTGCTGGTCTATGCCCTACTCACCTTGGCGGGAGAGGAAATCAGTGATCGGCTGCGCTCACGGCTGCTCCAGGCCTAAACGGGGATCGCTGCTGTTGCCTGGGCCAAGGCCGATCAGCGTCCAGCAACGACTTCAACAGAACGGCAGAGATTCACATGCCTGGCAGCTGCGATGCCAGGGGGGCAAGCGACGAACCGCCCCCCTTACCAAGCCCTAGAGCTCATCAGCGGCACAGGCGCTGCCGTTCCCCATGGGCCTTTCGCGCACAGCAAAGCCCAGGCACATCCATGGGGCTCCCCAGAGGCATCGCATAGCCCATCAGCACAGCATCCATCGCGCGTGCGGCTTTGAGATGGAGGTTTCAGCTCTCCTGCAAACGCGGAGACGGCCGTACACGCCAGAACAGGGATAACCTCGCCCGCAGCGCTAGCAGCCATGAACAGTATTGACAGCCCAGGTGCAACGCCACCGGGCTGAGGGGCATCGATGCGCTCTTGGCAAGCGGCTGGGGCTGGGTTGGTGGATCAGCTGAAGGGACTTCGTGGTGCATCCAAGCTGAACGATTGATGCGGCGCGTGGTTGGCGTGATTCAGGTTCGAAGACGGCGCACAGACGAGGGTGAACAGCCAAATTGACGCCGAAACTCTCGGCTAAATGCGGCTGAGTTGATGAAGCCAAGCTCACGGCTAATCGCAGTAACAGCTACGGATCGATCACGTTGTTGCAGGCGCTGCATCGCCAGATCGAGCCGACGTCGGCGCAGCCATTGCATCGGTGTACAGTCATAAGCACGCCTGAAGGTGTATTGGAGGTTGCGTCGCGAAATCTGGCCGCGAGCTTCCAGGTCAGTGAGTGCAATCGCCTGGTTGAGGTTGGCATCAATCCAATCCAAAAGAGGTTGCAGCCTGCGTCGCGCCGCCACAGCCGTGAAGGCTGGGGAGCTTTCGCAACTCTCGGCTTCCATCAACTCCGGAAGCAGAAGGAGAACGGCCATGCGGATCAAGATGTCATCCAGTCACAGCATCTCGGCGGTGCTTGCGGTTGCTGTACTGAGCTGATCAAGGCTGTGCATAAGCGAATCGAGGCTTTGCATCAACGGACCAGCGATTGGATCTGTATAGAGCAGCTTTTTCGGTTGTCCAAATACCGCTAAGCGTTGAGCGCTCAGCTCTGTGGGACCGGCCATTGTCAAGGCTGCGCGAATCAAGACGACAGGATTAAAGTGCAATGCCACACCGGATGTCACGTCGTTGTCAAGAAACAGGGGGCCTGGGATAAATAAAGAATTGATTCCCCCACTGGATTTTCAATGACATCGCGCCCAATTTTCCAGCTGCCTAGGCCTTGGTAGGGCAGCAGCAGCTGGGCAGAATGATGCTGCTCTGTGCTCAGCGTGATCGCTGAACCCTCGGGGGAGACAACCCATACAGCTCCGAAACGAATGACCTCGGAATCAAACCAGAACCCCTTGCCGTTGCCGAGGGGTTCACAGATTCGTACAGGGGTCCTCACACAAACGCTTTCTGCCCATGCCTGGGCATCGTGGGTGGTCTGCCGATGCACAGGGTCCCCAAGAAATGGAAGCGTGCGCAGCTTGCTGAATGGTTCCAAGAACCATTGGGGGTGAAAAGGGGGACAAAGTTCAGCGTATGAACAAGCTGGGGCCATCGCCACAAAGCTAAGTTTTATTCGATTCATGCAGGCTGAATCGATGCCTCTACTTCGCTGCTGATATGGGAATGGGATGATGGGTGTAAAGCCAAGCTTGGCCTGAGCTTGTTCAACAAAGCCAGGCCATTGGGAGAGTCAAGCGCAGTACGAACGAGCGCCTTCAGACAGTGACAGGCTTGCGCTGGTTGCGGATGGCCTTGCTGGTGGCGCCAGGATCTGGAGCATCTCCAGCCTCTGGTTGGCCGCCATGAGCAGCTTGGGCGTTGACAAGATCGTGGGAGGATTGCGATTGCAGGAGCGCGACCTCGGCCTCGCTGCGCACAGCACTTGCAACGGGCCTGTAGCCTGTGGGAGCGAGGGCCTGACCACGAAGTACGGAAGCCAGCGTCAACACGGTGAGCTTGATTTGTTGCCAAGGATTCATCGGCACAACGCGCTTGTAGAGGTAGCTGTCGAAGGTGAGGCGCTGCACATCCTTGTCAGCACACATTTCCACGAACGCCTCGCGGGCCGGGTCATTGCTGTAGAAGATGTTTTGGAGGATCTCAAGAACCTTGTAGGTTGAACCGTACTTGCGATCCCACTTCTTGATGTACACCTTGAGATCTTTCTCGCTGGGGATTCGGGTGCCGCCCGCGCTGGCGCTGACGATCTCTTCTGCACACATGCGCCCGCTTTTCGCAGCGAAGTAGATGCCTTCGCCCGAGCTCTTGGTCACATAACCGGCAGCATCTCCCACTAGCGCCATCCGCCCCACCACACGGCGGGGCCTGGGATGCTCTGGTATTGGGTGAGCTTCAACCTTGATCAGTTCGCCGTTGAGCAATCGCTTGCTGGCTCGATCGCGAATGCCCTGTTGTAGTCCCTTAATCAGTGTCTGGTTCTTCTGCATCGTCCCCGTTCCAACAGCAACATGGTCATATTTGGGGAAGACCCAAGCATAAAAGTCTGGAGAGACATCGGTGCCCACATACATTTCTGCAAGATCTTCGTAGTACCGCATTTCTTCGATCGGCAAGCGGATCCTTTCTTGGAAGGCGATCGCAACGTTGTAGTCACCGGCATCCATGGCCTTGGCGACGCGGCTGTTGGCGCCATCGGCACCAACAATCAGGTCAACCTCAAGGGTTTTTGCCTCGCCGGTGGGGCCGCCCGCAGAGTAATCGGAGTAGTGAATGATGTAAGGCCCCTGGCGCTGTGAACCTGTTTCGATTCGCTGGACAAGACCGTTGATCAGAACCGCGCCAAGATCAGCGGCACGATTTCTCAGGAAGGCGTCGAGAACCTCCCGCCGACACATGCCGATGTATTCGGCTTGATTATCCAAATGAATGTCAACCTCCCTGTTCGACGGGGAGATCATTTTCATGTTTCTGACCTTGCGGTCGATGATCGATTCGGGGATGTCGAACTCACTGACCATGCAGAGGGGAATCGCCCCGCCACAGGGCTTGGCGTTATCGAGCTTGCGCTCAAACAGCCAGGTTTGGAGACCAGCCTTGGCAAGCACCTCAGCGGCACAGGATCCACTGGGGCCTCCCCCAACAACGGCAACCCGCAACATCTTGAAACTTTCTCCAGCCAAGGGATGTCAATTTGAACTTAACACTGATTCGACACGACCGTTGACGGTCTGTAACCTGAGCTTCAGATTCAACTGAAACAGGTTCGCTGCTTGCCCCGCTCCAGCCTGGGGGATGACATCCCCTTGGCCCGTCGCTCCAGACCCCCGAAGGCGAGGGGATCCCGCTTGGGCCGAGTCCTGCGCTCATTGGTTGTCGCCTCAGCTGCGGCAGCCATTGTGGTGACGCTGCTGCTGGGCCCGTTCCGCTCTTGGCTGCAACCTGTCCCTGTTGCCGGCCTGGAAGCCAGGCTCAGTGCCGATGGACGGTTGCTTGGTCATTT
>JBIIIX010000404.1:0-2535 GCA_044234415.1 Cyanobium sp. | reverse complement strand
CACCGGTGCCTACGCCCCGCCAGAAGGTCAGGTGGAGGAAGTGCTGGCGGCGTTGTGGAGCGAGCTATTGGGGATCGAGCGGGTGGGTCGCCATGACGACTTTTTTGCCCTGGGCGGCCATTCGCTGCTGGCGGTGAGCTTGGTGGAGCGGATGCGTCGCCAGGGTTTGCCGGTCGACGTGCGGGCCCTGTTCACCACGCCGACCCTGGCGGATCTGGCGGAGGTGGTGGGCGACGGGGACGAGGTGGCGGTGCCGCCGAACCGCATTCCGCCGGATTGCACACGGCTGACGCCCGAGCTGCTGCCCTTGGTGAGCCTGGAGCAGGCTGCACTCGATCGGATCGTCGCCACGGTGCCGGGCGGAGCCGGCAACGTTCAAGACATCTATCCGCTGGGGCCACTGCAGGAGGGCCTCCTGTTCCATCACCTGCTGCAGCGAGAGGGTGATGCCTATGTGCTGACCGCCCTGTTCGGCTTTGACAACCGAGAGCGGCTGGAGAGCTTTTTGAGCGCTTTCGATGCGGTGATCGCCCGCCACGATATCTTCCGCACCGCCTTTGCTTGGGAAGGCTTACCCGAGCCGGTGCAGGTGGTGTGGCGCAACGCGTCTCTGCCGATCGAGGAGGTTGCCTTTGGGCCGCAGGTGGTGGATGTGGCCGCCGCGCTGCTGGAGCGCTTTGATCCGCGCCGTCACCGGTTGGATCTGCGCTTGGCGCCACTGTTCCACGCCGCCATCGCCGAGGACCCGGCCCAAGGCCGCTGGCTGCTGCTGCTCCGCCAGCACCACCTGGTGGCGGACCACACCACCTTGGAGGTGCTGTTCGAGGAGATCGCTGCCTACCAAAGCGATCGGTTTGAGGCGTTGCCGGCGCCGCTGCCTTATCGGAACTACATCGCCCAGGCTCGTCTGGGCCAGACGGCTGAGGCCCACGCCGCCTTTTTCCAGGAGCTGCTGAGTGCGGTGGACGAACCCACCGCACCCTTTGGCCACCTGGAGGTGCGAGGCGATGGGTCTGGAATCGAGGAGTCCCGGCGGCGCCTTGAGCTGGGCCTGGCCGTGCGGCTGCGCCAGCAGGCCAGGCGCCTGGGGGTGACGCCGGCCAGCCTGTTTCATCTGGCGTTCGCTCGGGTGCTGGCGGCGACGGCCGGCCGGAGCGATGTGGTGTTCGGCACGGTGCTGTTCGGCCGGCTCAAAGGAGGTGAGGGGGCTGACCGGATGCCGGGCCTGTTCATCAACACCCTGCCGGTGCGGATCGATGCCGGTGAGGAGGGGGTGGAAGCGGCCGTGCGGCGCACCCACCGAACCCTTGCCGGGTTGTTGCGCCACGAGCATGCGCCGCTGGCGTTGGCGCAGCGCTGCAGCGGCGTGGTCGCGCCAGCGCCGTTGTTCAGCGCGCTGCTCAACTACCGCCACAGCCCGGAAGGAAACGAGGGGGCCAATTCAGCCGTTTGGGAAGGGATCGAGCTGTTGCGGGCGGACGAGCGCACCAACTATCCCTTGGACATCAGCGTGGACGATCTGGGGGAAGGCTTTTCCCTGACGGCGCAGACCCTGCCGGAGATCGGAGCGGAGCGGCTATGCGCCTACCTGGAAACGACCACCGAACACCTGGTCGCTGCCCTGGAGAGCGCCCCGGCCACTGCTGTGCGAGAGCTGGCCGTGCTGCCGGAAGCCGAGCGCCAGCAGGTGCTGGTTGAGTGGAACGCGACAGAGACGGACTATCCAAACGACCAGTGCATCCACCAGCTGTTTGAGGCCCAGGCGGAGCAAACGCCCGAGGCCGTGGCCCTGGTGTTTGAGGAGCAATCGCTCACCTACGCCGAGCTCAACATCCGCGCGAACCGGCTGGCGCACCACCTGATCGATCTCGGCATCAGGCCTGACGACCGCGTGGCGATCGGCGTGCAGCGGAGCCTGGAGATGGTGGTGGGATTGCTCGCCATCCTCAAAGCTGGTGCTGCCTATGTGCCCCTGGATCCGGCTTATCCAAAGGAGCGATTGGCCTTCATGTTGGAAGACAGCAAGCCTGTGGCGCTGCTGGTGCATGGGGCGACGCGAGAACGCTTTGCGGCGTTAGCTGGGGATGTGTCGCTGCTGGATCTGGAGGCTGATGCGGCGTTATGGGCGGAGCTGAGCGCCACCAACCCAGAACCTGCCGCTATTGGCCTGAATCCGAATCACTTGGCCTATGTGATCTATACCTCGGGATCCACAGGCAAGCCCAAGGGGGTGATGGTGGAGCATCGCGGTGTGGTCGCAGATTGCATGGATTATCTCAACCAGTACGGATTAACGATGATGGATCAGGTATTGCTGATGGCCGAAATCTCTGTCGACGCCTCAGTTGAGCAGCTGTTCCCTGTGCTTTTTGCTGGGGGCGGGGTGATTCTGACCAAATTTGACCTCACTCCAATTGGTTATTCTCGCCAGCTCAAGGACAATGGGGTGTCGTTGATCGATGTGCCGGTCGTCTATTGGCGCTCACTGGTCCAGACCTGGCTTGAGCAGCCTGATTTGATGACGGGCAGCGCTCT
>JBIIIX010000091.1:0-10122 GCA_044234415.1 Cyanobium sp. | reverse complement strand
GTTGGTCGGGGGCTTGCCAGACGATCCGCTCTGCAAACTCAGGGCCATCCAGACGTGGATGCCGGCGCGGATGCCCGGCTGGGCGCCCGTGACCGGCTCTGCGTTTCGCTCACCGTTGCAGCGGATCCAGTTGTGCTCAATCCGCAGACCGTCGCTGGCGAGCAGAAAGATGCCACAGACTGGACTCAGCCAATTCCTGCCATTGCCGGCAATGACATTGCTGGCGATCTGCAAGCCTGTGACAAAGGCCAGTGAGATCCCGCCATAGCCGAGCCAGAGCAGGAACTTGGAGGCAGGCGGGGCGATCGGGCGCTGCAGGCAAGCCACGATCGAATTTTGAATGATGTGCAGACCGTGAATGGTGACCAGAACCAGGCCGCCGGCTGCCAACACATCGCCGCTCGGGGCAAAGAAGCGCACCACGGCGATGCCATTGCCACCCTGCCGACTGATGAGATTGTCATGGATGGTGATCGCGTACAAATCGCCAGCAGATTCATAACGCACTCCCGTCTCCCCATCATCGCTGTTGGGAGGCCCGTGATTGAGCGGTGCGCAGGGCGCGCATGGATCTTCGAGATCGGTATCGATATCGGGGAGAGGCCTGCCATCGGGGTTGTTCGGATCCACGCGCAGGATGCTGCCCAGCGTGATGCCGTTGCCGGCACCAGCCACGATCACATTGCCGCTGATGCCCACGTGCTGGCAGCCTCCGGCTAACTGAATACCCCCCCGCGCTGCTGTGGCCGGCTCAGCCGCCAGCGAGCTGGCGAGTTTGTGGAAGACGCGGGACAACTCTTTGGGCAGGGGCTCGATGATATTGCCAGCGATCTCAATCTCGTCGCCATCGATCCACAGGGCCGGCCAGGGCGAAGCCGTTTTCGCTGAATCTCGGAACTGAATCAGGTTGCCTGCAAGCCGAATCGCTGCACTACGAATCGTTGCACTACTTGCCACCTCGATCACAGCTCGCTCACCCCCTTCGATCGCCAGCGACTCGACCAGCAGGTTGTGGCTGTCGCGAATCAGAAGAGCTGTGGATTTTTCATCCTTGAGCTCGGGGGCGATGAGGCGTGAGCTGGGGCCGCAGCCATGCAGTGTGACATTTTTGCGTGCTTCGATCCTGACCGCTTCCTGATAGCGACCTGGCAGGATGCACACCGTGCCACCAGATGGCGGCAGCGCATCGATCGCGGCCTGGATTGAGGTGTACATCCCGAAGCTGTTCGTTCCATCCCCAACCGTGAGGTTGCAGCAGCCGCGCTGGTGGGTGAGCGGTAGAAATCCAGGCCGGCAGTCATGGAGGAGCTTGCCGCTGGTCACACCGCCACTGGTGGTCCATTGAATCAGCGCCAGTGGAGCGCGGTAGCGCTGGATGCCGTTGAAGGCGGCGCCGGCAGCCGAACTGAGAATCCAGGGCACGACCACGTCAGGGGCGGCGGGCCGCGCGGCGATCACCCAATAATCCGCTGGTCGCAGGGGGCCGCCCTGGAAGCTCACCTGCAGACCCGTGTGCCCCAGCGTTCCATTGGCGATCGGAATCGCGGCTGGTGAGCTGAGGTCGTCGCCTCGATTCCAAACCCTGAGAAAGAAGAAGTCTTGATCAGGCTTGCCGTTATAGAACTCGCCGACATCTTTGCGTGATGTCCACTGCCGCCCAAAGGATGGGTCGATAGGCGTGTCAATCTCAAGGGTTTGACTGTCGGGGTCATAGCTCACGCTAACCTTGCCCAAATGGCCGCTCAGCTCTGCCACGCGCTCGCCATTGGGGAGTGCCGCCGACCATGGCAAGATCTCTACCACTTGGCCCTTGAGAGGCCAGTGCACGGCGTCTTTGGGCTGATTCAAGAAGGTCAACTGAACCAAACTGCCGCTTGGATTGACGGAGAGCTTGACGCGGTAAAGCGGTGCGGCATTATCGAAACCCCAGGTGTAGTGGCTGGCATCCACCAGCTGCACGCGGATCGCTTGATTCTCCGCCCCGAGGTAGCCCCCAGCCATTGCCGGCGAACAGAGATCACCGCTCACGGCTGGCGCTGTGTAGCTCACCTTCAGGCTGGCGCTGCTCGCCAGCTCCATCGCCGGATTGATGCTGCCCAGGGCTGCAAATCCCGCGGCAACGCTGCTCCAGGCAGCGGCGCACTCGCTGGCGGCAACATTGGCTTCAAGCTGCACACGACGCATGGTGCGCCAGCGCGTGCTGGTGTCCGCGCCCGCCAGTGCCACCTCAAACAGCTCGCTGTCCTCGATCGCCGTCACCGGTTGCTGCCAGCACTCAATCCAAACCAGATCGGTGCGGCTGTTGCCGTCAGTTGGCGGCAATAGTTCCGGGACAGAAGGATCGAAGTTGAGCCAGTCTTTCTGATACAGGAGATGATCCTCTGAGTTCATCTCCAGCCTCATGCCGCCAAGATACAGGTGGCCATTGGACAGCTTGAAGTCGAGCATGCCATCGACAACCGCAAAGTCCTTGGGCAAAAAGCCGGCATCGGGGGTGCCGTAGGCGCCGATGGCATGCAAACGGGTGCGGCGCAGTTCTTCGGCGTCGAGACTGGTGGCGGCGTTGAAGTCGTCATCGGTGAGAACCCGCCCTTGCTGCATGCGCACGCCGGCATAGTGCTTCAGGGATTCGTCAACTTGGCGTGAGAGATCGATGCTGGACATGGGTTAGTTCTCCATGATGTAAGCAGGAAGGCGACCAAATGGCATATATTCTTCTACCTTCGCTTCAAGACTCAGGAGCTTGATCGGGCTGATCTCGCTGCAATACGCGCCGATCTCACTGCCTGCTTCTGAGCCTGTTCTGAGCTTCTCTGGGGCACGCTGCGAAAGGGTGGCGAAGCTAGGGTCACCATAGCGACGCGAGGCGAAGAGGCGTTCGAGATCATCGAGAAGTAGTGATTCGTAGGGATGCGGTACGCGCGAATCTGGTCCCCGTGCGCTGAAGCGAAAGCAGCCGCTTTGCAGGTCTGTGACATCGGCGCGACCGGCGATCAGCGTGTCGGAGGCAGCAAGCTGCTCGACGCGCAAGCAGAGGCCATCGATGGCGGCGGCGAGAACGGTGCAGCGCTCGGCGCTCAGCCGGCTGCGCGGCGCGATCAGCCCCACGCTGCCGCTGTGCTGGCAGGCCACGATGGAGTCCCTGATGGTGATCTTGTCGATGCCTGCCTGGCTCCCCTCCAGACGGAGGCTCGGCAGGATGCAGCGGTCGATCAGCAACTCGTCGATGCTGCCGCTGATCAGCAATGCACAGGGCGGCAGGTTGGCACCCGTGGCATCGCGACCGCCAGGATCCAGCGTGCAATAGCGCAGGCTGACACGGCGGTAGTCGCCTTCGATGCGCAGGTTGCCGCCGGGTCGCCCGCCAATCCAGAGCCCATCGATGTGAAGCTCACGGTTGTCTCCCACCGCAGCCAGGCGCCAGTCGCCGTTCAGCAACACGTAAGGGCGTTGCCCTTCCGCCGCGCGGAGCGTGGTGTTGATCAGGGCCAGCTGGTTCGGCGGCTTGGCAAAGGTGCTGCTGTCCCTGATCTCGACGATGCCGTTGCTGGGAATGCCCGCCGCTGAGGAGCGCTGCGACCAAGCCACACTGGCGGGGGTGGGGTCGATCTGGCGCCCCAAGGCCCCGGCGCCGATCGGTCCAGCCATGCCCGCGTGATAGCGAACGCGCAGGTTGTGGGGTTGTTGCCCGCCCGTATTGAAGAGGAAGCGTCCGCGGGCTGGATCGACCAGCAGATCCGTCCCCGCGATCAGCGGCAGCGACCACGAACTCAGATCCGCGGCCTGGGTCCTGTCCCGGGGCGTGGGTGGCGCCGCCAGGACACCCACCTGCAGGGCGGGGGGACTACCGTCACTGGCCTGGCCGCTGGCATCGGGGAGGAGGGCGGCGCTGGCGCAGTCAGGGATGAGGGCGCGATCGAGCAGACCAGCCAGCACGCCTGGTGCGGTGAGCACGGCGGCGTGCGGCAAGCCAGAGAGCACCCGGAGCAGAGCGGCGCGATTGCGAAAACGCTGGCCGAGGAGTTTGCGCAAATCCGCGGCGGCTTGCAGCCGATTGGTGAGCGAGCTGATCGGAGCACCATTGAGAATCCAGCTGATCTCCTCATCACCGATCACAAACACGGCTTCATTGAGCAGGCGGCAGTCGATGGCGCGCGGCAACTGCCATTCCGCCGCCGTTTGCCATGCTGACCAATCCCGTGAGCTGGCGGTGCTGGCAAACAGGGGGATGTCGCGGCCGCTCGGGTCAAAGGTGAAGCCATCGCGCCTGCCCGCCAGATTCTTCACCCGCCGGGGCACCACGCCATCGAAGGGTACGGCCTGAAGGGAGTAGAGATGGAAGGCCAAGGTTTGCAGGCCACGCAGGCCAAGCCGACCGCTGGGGCGGCGCACCTCTGGCGTGTAGTGGAACTCGTCAAACGGGTCGCCAGCGAGACGAGCACCTCGCAGTGCGCGCACATCGGCCAAGCCCCCTGCCGGTGTGGCGCTGACCCTTCCCGGCAGGGCAGGCCCATCAAGCCCGTGGCGGAAGCGGGCCAGGCGCCGGAATTCCTCTACCACCTTGCCGTTCCAACCGCTGATGTCAGCCACCAGCTGTTCGAGCACGGTGAGGGTGCCCTTGCGGCGGCGGTAGTAGATGGTTTTGGCCACATCGGCACGACGGGCCCGTGGGTTCAAGGCGGAAACCAGCCGCGTGGCGACCAGTTCGGCGATGTAGGGAATGGCCCAGTCGTCGGCCAACTCCACGTACATGTCATCCCAGAGGCGGTCTTGGCTGCGCCGGGCCACGGCCGCCTGGGAGGCGACCGCGCTCAGCAGCGCCCGCAGGCTGTCACCAGCTTCGAGGGCATCGAGCTCGCGATGGATGGCCGGCACCCAATCCCACAGGCGTTCGGTGTAGTACTCGCGGTAGCGGTCTCGGGCGATGGCCATGGCTAAGGGCTGCGGGTGGGGAGAAGAAAGGGGCTGGCAGGGTGCTGGGTCAGGCGCGTTCACCGTTGATCCACACGCCGCCTGCCGCGAAGTCGAAGTAGGCGCCGGCCGTTGGTTTTCGGCCGATCTCAACGAACGGGGTGCCGTCGACGTCGAGGCTGCTCAGCGAAGCCACCCCGGGCACCTCCATCACAGCCCGCACCACCGCGCTCTGAATCACCACGCCATCGGGCCCCAGGCGCTCCGGTCGCAGCAAACCGCCTGTGCCCGGCAGGGTGGCGGGGGAGAACAGCGCTGTGCCGACGGCGGCGATCACCTGCTGCGGCACCTGGCGCGGATCGATGCTGATGGCGAGATCAAGGCGCGCCGGTTGTGCCGGGGCACTCAGGACGGCGATCGGGGCGTCCTCCTCCGCCAAGGCCCGCAGGACGGCACGGATGACGGGGGCCAGCTGATCGTCACCGATGTATCGCACGCTCACGGCAGGCCGTAGTCCGCCTGGATCCCAACGCCAGGAGGCCTTGGCGGCGCGGACACCGGGCTGGAGGGATGCGGCGGTTTCGATGTCCAGCAAGGAGATCGCCCGGCCCAGCAGCAGCGCCGAGCGCGGGCCGCGCAGCGCCAGCTCCGCCGCGCTTTCGGCATCGGCGCCGCCATAGGCGGGGAGCACGTTGTGAACCCTGCGCAGGCCTGCCACCGGCCGGACGAGCTGCTTGACCGAATCCGCGGGGGGCAGCTGGGCGCCAGCCCCGAAGCGGTAGTCGGCCAGCACCTGGGCGCCGCTGGGTAAACGAGCGCCGCCCCCGAACTGCACGTCGGTGTTGCCTTCCTCGTCGTGACGGACGATATACACGGTTTCCTGTTCATCGACGCCATAAAAGTTCTCCACCTCCCGCCAACGGCTACCCGCCACATGAATGACCAGGGTGCTGCGGCGGCCGCTTGCATTCGCGGCGGGCAAATAGGTGAGCGGCTTTTTCTTGAGGCGGAAGCTCTGGTGTGCTTGCGAGCCGTCGCCCACGCCCAACAGCTCGCCCTTCACCGATTCGCCGCGGCTGGCCGGGATGACATTGGCGAAGAGCTGCACCGGCGCCCAGAGCTCAAGGCCCCAGGCCGGAGCCGTGGCTGGGGTGGCGCATTGGGCGGAGGCATCGAGCGTGCCGGTGGTGGCGACGCCGTCGCCATGCCCATCCTCGAGCAGCAGTTGGGAGGCCGCCAGCCGCGGCGCGTCCTGGAAACCAAGCAGGAACAGGGGGTCCCCCTGGGCCAGGGTGTCCTTGAGCGGTGCGAGCAGGTCGGCGGCCGGCACCATGGCGTAGTGCACCACCAGGCTTGCGGACGACGTGAAGGGGAGGGTCGCGTCGAACCGCAGCCGCGTCACCGCGACCTTGATCGGGGGGCTCAAGAGGGTGCTGACCTTCTTGTCGGCAGCGGTGATCGTGCTGGTCAGCGCCTCGATCACGGTGTAAAGCACCTCGCTCACCGCCGACAGGCGCCGCGCCACCGTGGTGTTGCCGTCGCTCACGGCAACGATGTCGCCCGCTTGCAGGGCAATCCTGGCGTCGAGCGAGAGCTCCGACGAGGCCAACACAGGCGGTTCAGCGCCGACCGGCGCACGCTTCCAGGCACCACAACTGGCCCCGGGCGTGAGCAGTTGGCTGTTGCGATAGGTGGCGCTTGCCGGGGGTGACAGGGGGCTGCTGAAGCTGATCAGCGTGCCGGGTTGGCGGCTGCGCTGGGCCTTCGCCTCAGTGGAAGCGACCTTGGTGGTGAGGAGGGTGCCGTTGGCGTTGAGCAGGAGGAGTTTGCCTCCGCTCACGCGGCAGCTCGACGGCTTAACCAGCACCCCAGGGAGCGATGGGGGAAGGCTGGTGGCCGCCACCCGCTCCACCTCGTAGCGGTTGAGGCGTGGCTCCAGCGTGGCCACCTGCTCCAGTTCGAACACCTGGGGCGGCTGGCCCTGGAAGGCGCCGCTGCGAAAGGCGGTGCCGGCCGGCACCTGGATCAAGCGGGGACCATCCACCTCCGCCGCCAGCCAGACGCTGCTGCCGATGGCCGGGCGCGGCAGGTAGCCGAGCAGGGACACCAGGCGCCGCTGGGTGCCGCTGAGCGAGGCGGTGGCGAGATAGCTCTCGTTGGCCACGAGCTGGTCGTAGAAGCTGGCGACATCCAGCACATAGGCCGCCATCTCCAGCAGCATCAAGCCGAGATCACCGCTCTCCCGGGCGCGCCAGTCCGCGAGCGCGGTCTCCCGGCCCACCGCCGCCAGGATCTCGCTGCGCCAGGCGGGAAAACTGGCGAGGGCCCGCGGCAAGTGGTTCAGGCCGGCTGCAATCGCCAGCGGACCGCGGCAGGTGTGGGGATCGCAGGGACAGCTCATCTCAAGCACCTCCATCCATCAACAGCCGCACCGCGCCGCGCTCTGGCAGGGCGGGGTTGTTGGCCACCCGCACCAGCTCGTTGACACCGACCGGCAGGGCAAAGGCATCGAAGGTCCGCCAATCGAACCAACCGCGGCGACGCACCCGCATGGCTTCCACCGCCTTGACGCCGGGCACCGCCTGGAGGGCGGCGATCAGGGCGGCCCGGGAGAGCGGCGTGCCGAAGCTGAAGTTGTCGGGGTTGAAGAAGCCTCCGCGGCCGCCAACGCCGAACAGCGCCCGCAGCGCCGCCTCCTTGACCTCGCCGCGATAGGCGTTGCTGGCGGCGCACAGGCGGATCTCCAGGTCGATGTCGGCGTAGCGGGGATCCAGCACCTGAACGTCCCGGCCGGCCTGGCGCACGCGATCCAGCAGCCCTTCCAGCTCGCGCCGCGGGGCGGCCGCCAGCCCCACGGCCGCCCGGGGATCGGGGGTCACGAAGACCGTGGGCCAGCTGCCGGTCCAGCGGCTGGTGGCCCCCGCAGCCTGCACCCAGGGCAGCCGCTCAGCGATCGCGGCGTAGTCCGCCGTTTGCACCGCCCGCTGGCTGAGGCCGCGGAAGGCATGGGGGGCGTTCACCCGGATCTGCTCGGCGGTTTCCGGATCCCGCCCACCGCTGGCCGGCAGCGGGTTGGTGACCGCCCCCACCCCGGCGGGGACGCTGGACCAGCGCACCAGCGTGTCGGCGGCAACATTCATGCGGCTGCCGTTGCCGAGCCGCCAACGCACGGTGAACTTGGCATGTTCAGGTGGTTGGAGGCCGAAGACGCCGTCGCCAAAGCGGATGGTGCTGCCTTCGCCGCTGGCGTAATCCACATGCTCCGTCAACCGTCCGGCTTGCTCAAAAGCCACCACGCGGCGGAAGACGCCATCCTCCAAGGTGAAGGCCGGCTCCGCCGGCCCGGCCGTTGTCTCCCCCACCAACGCCTCCAGCCAATGCCAGGCGCCAAGACCGTCCTGGATCAGCTGCACTTCGGGTCGCCAGCGGGTTCCATCGGCGCTGGGGTGGGCAAGCCAGACCAGCGGCGTGGCGTCCGAATCGGGCAAGCTGAACAGCAGCTTCACCCGGGCGGGCTCCACGGCGCCACCGGGGGCGTCGTCACACAGGGGGCTACCGATGCCCAGCCGCTCCACGGCCCTGGGCAGATTGGGCTCTGGGTCGCTCGGCCCATCCGGTTCACCGATGCGAAAGCGCTGCTCGCGGGTGCGACCCGAGGTCGCCGGCAGAAGGTTGCCGCGCAGGCTGAGGGTCTGCAGGTCGAGTTCCCACGGGGTGGGCTCCTGCCAGCGGATCCGGGTGATCGCTTGGCTCGTGAGCGGGTCGGCATCCGGCAGGGCTTCCAGGATGTGCACCACGAGCCGGCGGGCGGGCAGGTCGGGAGTGAGGGGATCGGTGCGCAGCAACACCGGCCGGCCCAGCGGGTCCAGCAGGGTGTCGGGCTGCAGCAGGAGGGCGTGGTCACCGTTGAGGCAGAGGCTGGTGCTGCCCGCCGGCAGGCAGGTGTCGTTCTCATCCCAGATGTAGGGGGAAAGCTGATTGCGGGCGGGGCTGATCGGGAAGCTGATCGGGGCCCCTAGGGGCGGCATCTGTTCCAGGCCCCTGCCGATCTCGAACCACACCTGCTGGTTGAGGTCACAGGCGGCGGTCCCGGCCGCGACCGAGACGGAGGCCAGCGCCTCCACGTCGAGCCAGGCGAAGGCGCCGGCTCCGTTGCCCACGCGGTAATCCACCAGGCGCGCCAGGTGGCGCAGGGAGCGGCGCTGGCTGGCCGTTTCGAGGCTGGCTTCACGGGCCAGGCGATCCTGGGCATAGGCGAACTCATCCCCCAGGCCCGCTAGCAGCTCCAGCACCATCATCCCCACATCAGCTTCGAGACGGTCCTGCCAGTCGGGGTAGCGCTGGGCGGCGAAATCGAGCAACACCTGGCGGAAGCTCCAGAAGTCGCGGGCGCGGTAGTCAACGCCAAAGTCGACCGTCTCGTCGGCTGGACAGGCGTGGGCGGGTTCGCGGCAATCGAGCTCGCTGTCGCAGGCGGCCTTGAAGGAGAAGCGGACGTTGTTGAAGTAGGGATCGATGGCGGCCGCGTTGATCCGCAGCCGGTAGAAGCCGAAGCCACCAGCTCGCTCCAACTGCAACCGCAGCACAGCGCGGCCGTTCACCGGCGCGGGCAGGGGCTTGACGTTGCGGCGAACCCGGATCCGCGGCGGATCGACCTGGCCTTCAGCGCTGATCGTGATTTGGTCCGGGGAGATGGCCGCCAGCGCGGTGGCCAGGGCGGCCGGCAGGCTGTCGTGCTGGAGAAACACGAGCAGCTCCCGCTGCGAGGGGGAGACCTGAATGAAGTCGATGCCCGTGAGGCTGGTGGAGGCCCGCAGCAGGTTGAGGCGATCGATCATGGCGCCACCTGCAGGTTGAGGAAGCGCCGCTCGCCGCGGGCCTTGATCACATAGCCAACCCGAATTTGGAGCACCGCCTGGTCAGCCCGCACCGTCACCTCGCTGACGCTGATCGCCTCCGGCAACCAGCGGCTGAGGGCTTGGTAGACGGTGGTCTGGGCCAGGGTGGCGGTGACTTCACTGGCGGGAGCGAACAGCAAGCGCCGAACGCCGCAGCCGAAGTCCGGCCGATTGAGCCGTTCACCGGGGGCCGTGAGCAGCACCTGCTTGACGAGCTGTTCGATGTGGGCGCTGAAGTCCTGCTCCTGGGCCAGGCGGCCGAGGGCGGGATCCACCGCGATGGGATGGCGCAGGCTGGTGAAGGGACGGTCGG
>JBIIIX010000403.1:0-2540 GCA_044234415.1 Cyanobium sp. | reverse complement strand
GTCTTGGCCTCCAGCACCTTCGCCTTGCTGGGCTCCAGCACCGCATCCAGCCGCCGCAGCACACACATCGGCAGGATCACATCGGGATACTTGCCGCGCCGGAACAGATCGCGCAGCACGTCGTCGGCGATGCCCCACAGAAAGCTCACGATCCGGTTGTGGGTGGCCTGATCCATGGGCGGCAGCTGGCTGGTCGCAACGCTTTCGATCAGCCCAGGGTAAGCAGAGGCTGGAGGTGGGACACTGTCTGGGCGATGCCGTCCTGCCGTGGCCAGCCATCTCCCGCGTCCGCGTGGCGTTGGCGTTTCGAGCCCTGCCACGGTGTGGGAGATCGGACTGGTGTCGCCGCCCGCCACGGTGCCCGACGAGGATGGCAACCGCTTTCGCCCCATTGTGGCGCTCGTGGTTGACGCCACTGGCGCGATTCGGGCGGTGGCGCCGGGCCATCCGAATCAGCCGCTGGAGACCTTGGCCAAGGCCATCACCCAGGCTCGCGACCATCCCCAACCCCCGAATTTGCCGGGCGAGCCGCAGCGGGTGGTGGTGGCTGGTGCCGGGCTGCAGATGCTGGTGGCCAACTTGCTGCCGGGGGTGTTGGTGAGCGAGGGGCAGACGCCCCGTCTTGCTCAGGTTGCCGAGAGCTTGATGGAGTCCATGGCGCCGGAGAGTGCTCCCTGCGGGCTGGAAGCGCTCACCACCTACCTCACTGAAGACGTCACCCCGGATGATGTGCGGCGCTTCTTTGAAGCAGCCGCGGCGCTGTATGACCGCCAACCCTGGCGACGGTTCCCCAGCGATGGCCATCTGTTTCAGCTCACCTGCGCCCCAATGGGCCTGCATCGCGTGATTGGTTGCGTGATCGGTCAGCACCAGGAGAGCTATGGGGTGCTGCTGTTTGCGTCTGTCACCGACTATCAGCGCTATGTGATCGGGGTGGAACGGGTGGAGGCTGGTGAGGAGGAGGCGCTGTCGCTGTTTCCCAGCTATCTGGCGATCAACTTCGAGTCGAAAAGCGCCATGCCCAAGGGGCTATTGGGGGAGATTGAGCACTACGGCTGGCCTGTGGCCGGCCCTGATGCCTATCCCACCGTGATGCTCGTGGAGCCGGATCTGCTGTTCCTACCACCGCGCCGGATGAACCTCTGGCGCTTCGAACTCGTGGCCCTGGCCCTGTGCGAATGGCTGGACGCCGAGCCGCAGCTGGCTAGCCTGTGGCAACAATCCCCCCTGCCGGGCCGCCGTCGCTTTCGCGTCAAAAGGGGTGAGTCGAAATGGCCGATCTTGATCGGCGTTGCCGATGGGCGGCTGGCCTAGGTCGCGATCATCCGTTAGCGGCTGACGCCTCCATGCTGTGCCCATCCGTTGGCCTACCCGAGCCGGAGCTGCCGGCCGCGCGGCGGACATGCGCTGGACACGCGGCGGCCCCGCAGAGGCCACGCGATGGATATGCGGAGACGATGCCCCGGCCACGCGCCGACAGCCTGCGGGCCCGCAGAGGACACACGGCGACGATGCGGAGGCTATGACCAGGACATGCGCCGACAGCCTGCGGCACCGCAGAGAACCCTTTCGCTCAATGCTCTTTCGGTCAATGTCCTTTCTCGCAATGCTCTTTCCCGCGATGCTCTTTCCCGCGATGCTCTTTCGCACGATGATCTTACGCGAGAAGTGCTTACCAGCAGTTGGCGTTGTGGCAGTTGTTCTGAACGTTTTCAGGCCTGCTCAATGGAGCAGCTCCAACGCCTCGCGATAATCAAGGCCCCCTCGCCGGGCAGCCTCTGCCTCCGCCGCCATGGCCGGCCGCCCCAGCCTCAATCCCCAGTCGTTGGAGTCCCTGGGGGCGGCGCGGCTGGCGGCGTTGCTGCTGGAGCACACGGAGGGGAACGCGGCGGCGCGGCGGGCCTTGCGGCTGGCGGTGGCTGAGGTGCGGGGTCCCGCCGAGATGGGCCAGCAGGTGCGGCGGCGGCTGGCCACGATCGCCCGTTCCAAGCGCTGGCTGGATCGCAAGGAGCTGGCTCCGTTGCTGGCCGATCTCGAGGCCCAGCGCCTGGCGATTGGCGGGCCGATCGCCGACCAGGCTCCGCAGGTTGCCTTGGAGCTGCTCTGGCGTTTCCTCGACCTGGCCAACCCTTTGCTCGATCGTGTCGACGACAGCGAGGACAAGGCCCTGGAGCTGTTCCATCGGGTCAGCGCCGATCTGGGCCGCCTGGCATTGCAGGCGGGGGTGAACCCCACGGCGCTGGCGGACCAGGTGGCCGAGGCGCTGCTCGCCAACCGCCATGGCCAGGCCGACCGGTTGGTGAGCCATGGGGTTGAGGCCTTGCAGCGGCAGGGGCTGCTGCGGCTGCGGCAGCGCTTGGAGGCCGAGCGACCGCTGCGGCGGCAGCCCGAGGGGCCGCTGCTGGAGAACGAGGCTGCGTTTAGCGAGGCAGCGGGGGTGATGGTGCGGGAGGTCTGCCCTTTCCTCGAACCCTGGCACCCGGAGGCCTTCGATGCCGATGCCAACTTTGAGGATGATGAGGATGAAGAACGGGGTGATG
>JBIIIX010000402.1:0-2542 GCA_044234415.1 Cyanobium sp. | reverse complement strand
GCTCTTAGGGCAATCCTGGTAGAGCAACCCTGGGCTGTCAGCTTTGATTCGAATCTTCGTTCACGCCGGTCGCATTTACCGTGATCGTCACATCGCTGGCGGGGATCTCTGCGCCATCCAGGCCAAACAATGGGCCCATGGCTGAATCGGTCGCTGGCCAGCTGCCTTCGCTGGAGAGGCCATCCTCCCGCCAGCCGCAAGCCGGGCAGACCGCGGGATCAGCCCGCAGGCTGCTGAAACCACAACGCGGGCAGGTTCGCAGCCGGTTGACCAACAGCCGCCAGGCCAGCAGCCCAAGGCCGGCCAGGATCAAGGGGGTGAGCAGCAGCAGCAGGGTGAGACCGCCCAGCAGGTCCAGCAGCAGTCGGCCGGCGGGGCCGGGCAGCAGCACCAAGATCAACGCGATCAGCAGCCATACCGAAACCAGCGAGCGGTTCATCGCCTGCCTCAGCGACGGATGCGTGGGCTGGTCTCCAGCCATCGTTCAAAGGCGGCCAGGGCTTCGATGCCTGCCCAACCCAACAACAACACCGCCACCACCCAAACCGCCAGAAATCCAAGGCCAACCAGTAGAGGCAGCAACGTCAGGGCGACCAAGCCGGTCAAGACCAGGCCGCCCACGGTGGAACAAACCAGCACCAGGCTCAGCTGTAGCGGGCTAAGCCGCAGGACAGGCTTCACGTCGGTGGGACTGCGGAAGACATCGCCATTCTGGACCCGGACCTCTGCGACGCACAGGGCGATCGCCGACCCGGTAGGGCGGATCTCCGCTGCCTGCCCTAGTGCGCTGTGGATGGGGGCATGTGCGGCAGCCGCTTGCCAACCGACCCGGTCGACGGGGACGATAGGGCGGCAGCTTTGTTGTGAGCCATGGCCATCGAACGCACCTTTGTCGCCATCAAGCCCGACGGGGTGCAACGCGGGCTGGTGGGGGACATCCTCGGCCGCTTTGAGCGCAAGGGCTTCAAGCTGGTGGGGCTGAAGCAGCTCACCCCGAGTCGGGAGCTGGCTGAACAGCACTACGGCGTTCACCGAGAACGCCCGTTTTTCGCCGGGTTGGTGGAGTTCATCACCAGCGGTCCGATCGTCGCCATGGTGTGGGAAGGAGATGGGGTGATCGCCAGCGCCCGCAAGCTGATCGGAGCCACCAAACCCCTTGAGGCGGAACCCGGCACGATCCGCGGCGATCTCGCCGTGAATATTGGCCGCAATGTGATTCATGGCTCCGACGCGCCCGAAACCGCGGAGTTTGAAATCGGCTTGTGGTTTAGCGCCGCTGAACTCAACAGCTGGGTTCCGGCCGATCAGGTCTGGCGCGTCGAGCCCTGAGCGCAAGGCTCAGCGGCTTCCTCGGCAGGTCAGCCCCAGCGGCTCGACCTGCCCCCTGGGTGCTGGGGCTTGGGGCCCTGGGGGTTTGTGGTTGGGCTCGTGTCCTTGGGCTTGGGGATGCTGAAGCTGGAAGCGGGGCTGATCCGCTGCGGCAAAGTGCCGATCATTCCAGAGCTTCGTCACCCTCAAGCACAAGTCTGATCTGCTGTTTGCCCAGCCGGATTTCGAACTGATCGCCAGGCTTCACACCAAGTTGGGCGATGTACGCGGCACCCACCATCAAATTGCCGTTGAACTGAACTTTCGTAAAATAGCTAAGTTTGCGTCCACGCCGACCCGTTCCCTGGCCCGCAGCTCGGCCAATATGCATGCCTTTGGCATCGAGCAGAGCTTCGTAGAACGCCGTAAAGTTCAAGCGCTCCTGGCCATCGCTACGGGTTGTCACGTAGCCACAGTCACGAACCAGCTCGGGGCGTGGGCGATCACCCAGCGCCTTGACCCTCTCCAAGAGGTCGTTACCTGACAACATGACGAATCCTCAGTCTTCTCGATTCAGCCTATGCAGGCTGGGCACGGGTGGAGGAAAGTGCGGCTCATCGACAGCATAGCCACCAAGTGTTTTCGCAATTGCTACAGGGTTGCGTTATTAGCTAAGTTTTTGGGCTAGTGAGCTTACCTTGTGCCGTGGCAACAGCCTGTGCCGTGGCAACAGCCTGTGCCATGCCTGCAGCCTGCGCACTAGCTACAGCCTGCGCCTTGGCTGCAGCTAGTGCGCAGGCTGCAGCCTTTGCTTGCATCGGCTGAATGGGCCATGCCACCGCGCAGCGGGTGTCAGCCGAAGGCCAGCTGGCCGCTCCCGCATCGGGAACACCATGGACGTCGAGCGGCTTTGCGACGGAGCCACAGGCGGCTGGCGTCAAGCAACGGCCACCATGACGCCTGTGTTCCGCGGGCCCGGATTGGCTGTCGACAGCCCGAGCTTGTTGCCGGCGCCTCGGCTACAGGGTTCGCCTGGAGTCTTGGAGATGGCGATCGAAGCCGATCGGCAGCACGCCCAGCCCGTGGATCGCGCCCGGCCAGCGGCGGTTTGGCGTCGCCTCCGCCGCAGATCCGATCGCGCGGAGCGCACGCCGGCTCCCCCGGCTGCGCTGGGCAGTGCCGATGCCCGCCCAGCAGCGCTCCATCCGGCAGGATGGTCCGGTGGCGGATGACC
>JBIIIX010000090.1:0-10144 GCA_044234415.1 Cyanobium sp. | reverse complement strand
GGCCTCCTTTCAACCTCTAACTCCATCGCGACGGCCCTCTGACACCGTCCTTTCGCCAGCGCTGGCCCTGGATCGGCCCGCACCTGCAAACCCTGCGCAACACCGTGCGACCGCTTGGGCTGGGCCCCGACAGCGGCCAGCCCCTGGCGCTGGCCTTACCGGGCGACGAGCACCTGCTGGTGCTGCGTGAGACCCCCAGTGCTGGGCCGCCGCGGGGGCTGGTGGTGCTGGTGCATGGGCTGGGGGGCAGTGCCGGCAGCGGCAGTGTGCGCCGGCTGGCCCGTTGGCTGCGAACGGCGGGGTTCGAGGTCTGGCGCCTCAACCTGCGCGGAGCCGGCGGCGGCAGGCCCCTGGCGGCGGGCACCTATGCGGCCGCCTGCAACCGCGATCTGCTGCCGATGCTGGCCGCGGCGCGCCGCGGCGGGGCGGGTTTGCCCCTGCTGGGGGTGGGGTTGTCGTTGGGGGGAGCGGCTCTGCTCAACGCGGCCCTGGCGGAGCCAGCGGCCCTCGATGCCCTGGTGACGGTAAGCAGCCCCCTCGATCTCAACGCCTGTACCCACCGCATCGACGAGCCCGGCAACCGCCTCTACCAGCGCTGGCTGCTGGGCAACCTGATCCGCCAGACCCTGGCCGATCCCTTCGGCCTGGCGGAGGCGGAACGGCAGCGGCTTACGGGTTCGCGGCGGCCGCGTTCGCTGCGAGCCTTCGATGCGGTGATTACGGCGCCGCGTTGGGGCTACAGCAGCGTGGAGGAGTACTACCACGAGGCCTCGGCGCTGCGGCCCCTGCTGGCCACCAGGCCGCGGCTGCCCCTGCTGCTGATCCAGGCCCAGGACGATCCCTGGGTACCGGCGACGGCGGCCCAGGCGTTGGGTAGGGCGGCGCTTCCCAATGTGGAGCTGCTGCTGCCCCGATACGGAGGTCACAACGGGTTTCATGGCTTAGGCGATTCGGTCCTGGCCAGCTGGGCGGATCGCCAGGTGGCGGCCTGGCTGGAGCGTCAGGTGGAGTCGGCCGGCAGGGTGTAGCGCCTCAGGATCCAGGGCTCGATCGGGACGCCGCCAATCACGTGCCGCCGCAAGATTGGCTCGATTCGCTCGGGGGTGACCCCGCCATAGACAACGCCCTCGGGCCAGATCAGCAGCACCGGCCCCTCGCCGCAGATGCGCAGGCAGTCGGCCTTGTTGCGCAGCACGATTCCCTCGGGCCGTTGCGGATCTTCCAGGCCCAGCTCGCGCACCAGCCGCTTGAGGCAGTCCCAGCTGGCGGCCCCCAGGGCCGGATCGGGGCAGCACAGGGCCTTACTGGGGGTGGCGCAAAGCAGCAGCTGATGGCTGATCAGGATGGGCTGGGTTGGCATCGCTGGCTGGGCAAGGGGTGCAGGCTGGGCTCAGGCGGGCAGCGCCGCCGGAGTCTTGGCGCTGAGCCGGGCGGCAGCCTCCCGCACCGCCTGGCGGGCCCAGGCGTCCACGGCCAACACATCGGACAGGGAGGGATGGGCCGCGAGGTCAGCCTTGTGGCGCTCGCACACCGCGTCGATCAGCCGGGGAATCTCCAAGAAATGCACCCGCTCAGCGAGGAAGAGGGCCACGGCCTGCTCGTTGGCGGCGTTCATCACCGCCGGCATCGTGCCGCCGGCGCGGCCCGCCGCATAGGCCAGCTCCATGCAGGGATAACGGGCCGGGTCGGGCTGGCGGAAGCTGAGCGTGCCCAACTGGGTGAGATCCAAGCGCCGCCAGGGCGTTTCCAGCCGCTGGGGCCAGCTGAGGCAGTAGAGGATCGGCAGTTTCATGTCGGGCCAGCCGAGCTGGGCCAGCACCGAGGAATCGGCCAGCTCCACCATCGAATGGATGATCGATTGGGGGTGGATGACAATCTCAATGTGGTCGTAGTCGAGCCCGAACAGGTAGTGGGCTTCGATCACCTCCAGGCCCTTATTCATCAGCGAGGCCGAATCCACGGTGATCTTGCGGCCCATCGTCCAGTTGGGATGGCTGGTGGCATCGGCCACGGTGGCCTTGACCAGATCGGCCGGATCCCAATCGCGGAAGGCTCCGCCGGAGGCGGTGAGCTGGATGCGGCGCAGGCCGGGGGTGGGGCGGCCGGTGGAGAGGCGGGCGCTGTCGGGCCAGGGGGTGCCTTGCAGGCACTGGAAGATCGCCGAGTGCTCCGAATCGGCCGGGAACAGGCGCGAGCCACTGCGCTCCAGCTCCGGCAACACCACCGGACCAGCCGCGATCAGCGTTTCCTTGTTGGCCAGGGCAATGTCCTTGCCGGCCCGGATCGCGGCCAGGGTGGGCAGAAGGCCGGCGCAGCCAACGATGCCGGTCACCACCAGCTCGGCGCTGGCCCAGGCGGCGGCAGCGCAGAGGCCATCATTGCCCCCGAGCAGCTCCGGCAGCCGCGCCGGCCGCGCCGCGGGCTCCAGGGCCCGCAGGCGTTCGCGCAGGGCCGGCACCTGGTCCGCGTCCGCCAGGGCCACCGCCTCAGGGGCGTGGCGGCAGATCTGCTCCACCAGCAGGTCGAGGTTGTTGGCGGCCGTCAGGGCCACCACCCGGAAGCGATCGGGAAACTCCTCGGCCAACTCCAGGGTCTGGGTGCCGATCGAGCCGGTGGAACCGAGCACAGAGAGGGCTTTCACGGTGCCGCGGCGTTAGGGGCGCCAGTCTCCCATCCCTATGGCGCGGCCCCGGCCTGTGCCCAAGGGTCGCAAGCTGAAGCGGCCCCGCCGCGCCGCGGCGGCAGCCACAGCAGTGGCGTCTGCGGTGGCATTGGCGTCTGCGGTGGAAGTGGCGTCTGCGGTGGCAGTGGCGGGCGGGCGCCGCGGGGTCGGCCGGCGCGGGCCGGCTGGGGCGGGCCGGGTGCCGCCGGTCACCTCGGCAGCAGCAGGCGGGGTCTGCCACAGCGAGGTCCCCGAAGGACTCTCCCCCGGAAGCCGTTCCCGCGAGGGCCGTCCAGCAGGCCCCCGCTCGAAAGCGTCGGTTTAACTAGGCCCAGTGGCGAGGGTTGGCTTGGCGACGCTTCCTTTGTTTTTGCGGCGCTGGAACTTCATCGAGCGCGCCCGGCTGGAGCGCCAGCTCTGGGACGCGTTCGAGCGGGGCGAACCGATCGAGCAGCTGGTGGAGGCCTGCGAGCCTGGCTTTCAGAAAGAGGTCTGGGCCACCACCGCGGTGCGCATCCGCCGCATTGAGCACGTGATGGCCAACCGCAAGCCGCCAGGGGGCTGACCCGGCGTCCGAGGAGCCTGTCGCGCAGCCACCCGCAGACCAGATCTGCCCTGCAAAGCCGCGGAACGATTAGGCCTGTGGAGAGCCACCGCCGTTCAGCGGCGCAGCCAGATGGTGACGCCGCCGGGTTTGTCGACCAGCTCGATGCCTTGCTGGGCCAGATCGGATCGGATGCGATCGGCCAGGGCGAAGTCGCGGCCCGCCTTGGCCTGGCGGCGTTGCTCCACCAGCGCCTCAATGGCGGCGTCGCCCGCGGCGGCGGAGGCCTTCTCGGGCGGGGCTGGCTCGCTGTCGCCTGCGACGCCGTACTGCACTCCGTACTGCACGCCGCACTGCAGCCCCAGCACCTCCGCCAGCTCCACCAGCAGCTGCCAGCGGGGTTCCAGGGCCCGATCCGCGGCGCTGACCGGCTCGCCGATCCGCAGCCGGTTGGCCATCCCCCGCAAGGGCCGGGCCAGCTCGAACAGCACGGCGAGGGCGCCGGCGGTGTTGAGGTCGTCATCCATCGCCGCCACGAAGCGCTCGCGGCAGGCGGCCAGGGCCCCATCGAGCTCCGCCGCGTTCCTCGGCGCGGCCTCTCCCCAGCCCAGCTGGACGCCATGGTTGGGGCCGAGGTCGAGGGCCGCCTTCAGGCCTGCCCAGCCGTTGGCGGCGGCCTCCAGGCCTGCGGCGCTGAAGTCGAGGGGCTTGCGGTACTGGGCCTGGAGCACGAACAGCCGCAGGGTCATCGGGCTGATGCCCTGCTGGAGCAGGCCGCGGATGGTGGTGAAGTTGCCGAGGGATTTCGACATCTTTTCGCCACCGACATTCACCATGCCGTTGTGCAGCCAGAAGCGCGCCAACGGCTTGCCCGTGGCGGCTTCGGACTGGGCGATTTCATTCTCGTGATGGGGGAAGATCAAATCGGCGCCACCGAGGTGGATATCGATCGTGTCGCCCAATTCCTGGCGCACCATGGCGGAGCATTCGATGTGCCAGCCGGGGCGGCCTGCACCCCAGGGGGAGGGGTAGCTGGGCTCGCCAGGCTTGGCCCCTTTCCAGAGTGCAAAATCGAATGGATTGTGCTTGCGGGCCTCCTCCGCCTCGCTCAGACGACCACTGGCATCATCGCGTTGGGAGGAAAGATCGCGGCCAGATAGTTTGCCGTAGTCGGCCTGCTTGAGCACCGCGAAGTAAACATCGCCGTCCACCGAATAGGCGGCTCCCCGGGCCTCCAGCTCAGCGATCAGGGCACGGATGCCGTCGAGGCACTGGGTGGCGCGGGGCATGCGATCCGGACGCAGGATGTTGAGGGCATCCATGTCCTGGAAATAGGCGGAGATATTGCGCTCGGTGATCGTGTCGATGCTGGCGCCCTCCCGGGCGGCCCGGGCCAGGATCTTGTCATCGATATCGGTGAAGTTCTGCACGTAGGTGACCGCGTAGCCGCTCCAGATCAGATAGCGGCGCAGTACATCCCACACGAGATAGCTGCGGGCATGGCCGACGTGGCAGAGGTCGTAGACGGTGACGCCACAGCAATAGATCGTCACCCGCCGATCGTTGAGGGGAACGAAGTCCTCACAGGTGCGGGTGAGGGTGTTGGTGAGCCTCAGGGTCACGCGGCCGGCTGCGGGATAGGAGGGGTCGTGGATGCACCGTAAGGCGCGGCAGGTCGAGGGGCCCTCCCCGGCCACGCCCGTACGAAACCCACCCGCCAGGGCCGGCCTCGCCAAAGAAAATCCCCCATCAGCCGGGCCGATGGGGGATCTCAGGGAAGCAACCGCAGCTGGCGCGAAAGCCGGCCAGGCGGCGGGGTTGGCGGGCCTGAACAGGCTGGATCAGCCGACGCTCCAGACGCCGCCGGCGATGTTCACCAGGGGAGCCACCAGGGCGGTGCTGGCGAGGAACCAGGCGAAGGCGGCGCCACCGCAGCCACCCAGCCAGAAGCCGCTGGCGAACTCCGCCCAGCCAGCCTTGGTGAACAGATCAGCGGGGGGATTGTCGATCGTGGCGTCAGGCGGTTGCACGTTGGGGCCCTGGCCGGCGGTGCCATAGATCGACAGGCAGACCGTCAGGATCGAGACCAGGCCGATGGTGGCCAGCAGACCGGCGGTGCTGGCGTATTCCGTGAGGCGCAGCGGGCCGGTGATCGCGAATGGGCCGTAAAGGAAGAAGCCATGGGCCATGCCCACCTCCAGGCCCCGACGGTTGGGGGACAACGAAGGGCGGTAGGCCGGCAGGGCGTTCAGGAACGACCGGGTGAAGTAGCTGCTGTTGACGGGGGTTGCCAGGTTGCCGACGGTGGGGTCAGCGACGGGGGAGACAGTCATGGGGGGAGGGAGGCCGAGGGAAGGCGTGGGGCTGATCAGGGAGCGTCGCGGGTCAGTCGCGCGCTTCGATCACGTTGAACAGCAGGGCCATGGCCACCGCGGGGCCAAGGATTCCCACGAGAGGAACGAGCACGGAGGGCAACCAGGCAGCGGCGAAATCACCAGTCATGGCGTGGGCCAGTAAGAACCGCCGGTACTGTAAGGAGCCCCTCTGGCCCAGCCTCCCGGCCCCTGAGGTGACGACATAAAAGTTCAGCTGCCCATGCCCACGCCGTTCTGGGCCGCCCTCGCCTCCCTGCTGGGCCTGGTCCTCTGGCTGATCACCCGACGCCAGCCCCGCACGCTGCTGCGCTCCACGGACACCGCGGCGGTGGCGGCCCTCAACCGGGCCCAGATCGAGCTGGTCAGCCAGGTGGCGGCCGTGGAGCCATCGCCGGATGCCGGCGCCGCCAGCCCCCAGCCCCAGGGAGGCCAGGCCTCGGCTGAACCGCCGCCGCTGCCCACAACCCCCCTGGAGCGCCGGGCCTATCTGCGCCAGCTGCGCCACTGGGCCGCCGGCGATCCCGACGAGCGCCTGCAGGCGGTGCGAGCGGCGCGGCGTTGGAGGCATCCGGCTGTGCTGCCTTTCCTGCGGCGCGGATTGCGGGATGGCGACCCGAGGGTGATGGCGGAGGCGGCGGCGGCCATCGCTCCCTACCGGGGGCAGGCGAAGCCGGCCGCTTCGGGGGGTGCCCCACCGCCGGGCGGGGCCTTTCAACCAGGCGGGGCCAGTCAGCCGAGGGGGGCGCCCCCGCGCAGGGTTTCGCGCACCCGGTAGATCGGCCGCCCCTGGCTCTCGTGATATGTGCGCATCTGCAACTCCGCCAGCAGGCCGAACCCGAACAGCTGCACGCCGCTGAGGATCGCCAGCACGCCCATCAACAGCAGCGGCCGGTTGCCAATGTCGGCGCCGGTGAGCAGCTTTTCGCCCACCAACCAGAGGCTGATGGCCAGGCCGAGGCTCAGGCTCAGCAGCCCCGCGAAGCCGAACACATGCATCGGTCGGGTCAGGAAGCGCTTCATGAACCAGACCGTGAGCAGATCCATCAGCACCCGGAAGGTGCGATCGATGCCGTAATGGCTGCGGCCGTGGCGCCGGGGGTGGTGGCGCACCTTCACCTCAGCGATGCGGGCCCCTTCGATCGAGGCCAGGGCCGGCAGGAAGCGGTGCAACTCGCCGTAGAGGTTGAGATCCTGCAGCAGTTCGCGGCGATAGGCCTTGAGCGAGCAGCCGTAATCGTGCAGGCGTACGCCGGTGACGCTGGCGATCAAGCGGTTGGCCAGCTGGGAGGGCAGCAGCCGACTGAACCTGTCGTCCTGGCGCTGATGGCGCCAGCCGCTCACCAGATCGAAGCCCTCATCCAGGCGGGCCAGCAACTGGGGGATATCGGCTGGATCGTTTTGCAGATCCCCATCCAGCGACACGATCACCGCGCCGCGGCTGGCGGCGAAGCCCGCCGCCATCGCCGCCGTCTGGCCATAGTTGCGCCGCAACAGCACGGCCACCAGCTCCGGCGTGGCGCCACACAGGCGCCGCAAGGCGGCGGCGGTGCCATCCGTGGAGCCGTCGTCGACGAGCACCAGCTCGAAACGGCGGCCCAGGGGCCGCAGCACCGCCAGCAGCCGCTCCACCAGGTTGGGGATGCTGGCCTCCTCGTCGTAAAGCGGCACGACCACGGAAAGCTCCGGCCCATCGCAAAGCGCCGACGCGCTGACGGTCACCTGCGGGGCCTGGGTCTCCAGCATCGTCCGTGCCGGGAAGGGATCAGGCGACCCTAAATGTTGGTTTCCGCCGCTCCCGGCCGCCGTGGCCGTGGCTCAGCCCGGCAGGGGACTGCCATCGTGGCTGCGGGTGACACGACCGGCGCCGCGCAACTCCTGGCGGTAGTGACGCGCCACCGGATCGGGATTGTGGGGGTTGAGGTCATCAATGCCGAGGCCATTGCGACCGTGCTCGCGGCCTGAACTGTGCAGGTAACGCCCCCCTCCCAGATGCAGGCCCACGTGGGTGCAGCGGCGGGCGGTGCCGAAGAAGATCAGATCGCCGGGTCGCAGCAGCTGGGTGATACCGGGCCGCACCGCGACCGGCTGGCAGAAGCGCTCCTGCAGGTAGGCATCGCGGGGCAGCCAGATGCCGATGGCGGCGAACAGGGTCTGAATCAGCCCGGAACAATCGAAATCCGGCCCGAGGGTGCCGCCCCAGAGATAGACATTGGGCTGCTGGCGCGCCGCTTCGGCCAGGCGCAGCAGCCGCGGCACACGGGCCTGGATCTCGCCCTCGTGGGGGCGGGGCAGCGGGGGCGCCTGGGCGGGTTGGCCCCGATCCAGCAGGGCGGCGCCATCCAACCAGCAGGGGTAGCCATCCTCCAGGAGCCGCACCCGCAGCCGCACCCCAAGCTCGCCTGCCTCGGACACCAGCCCATCGAGAAGGCGCAGGTGGCGCCCGGCGGCCACCTCGGTGGCCAGGCCCGGGCCCCGGGCTCGACTCCACCCCGGCAGGGACTCCCGCAGCCGCCAGGTTGCTCCGGGGGCCAGGGCCGGTGAGGTTGGCACACCTATGGTCTGCATCCAGCCGCATGCGTCGATGGCGTTCTACAGCCCCGATCCAGCCATGGGCGAGCGCCTCGTCGATCTGGTGCGGGCCCTGGAGCAGGATGGCCGCCCGGAGCTGGCGACCCAGCTGTCGATCACTTGGCTGCGCTACCGCGAGCCGCTCGGCGCCTGGGCCCGCCGCGCCGCCGGCGACGGGCCGCCGGCGCTACCGGAAGCCCTTGGAGCCAGCTGGGCCGGGACTCGCCAGCACTACCCGGCCAGCGTGATCAAGCTCATTTATTTGGTGGCGGCTGAAGCCTGGCTGCGGCAGGGGCTGATCGGCGACGACGCCGAGCTGCGGCGCGCCTTGGCCGCCATGATCCAAGACTCCAGCAACGACGCCACCGCCCTGGTGGTGGATCTGCTGAGTGGCACCACCAGCGGTCCGGACCTGCCGGAGGAACGATTTGCCGCCTGGGCGGCCCAGCGCCAGCTGGTGAACGACTGGCTGGCGGAGCTGGGATGGCCGGAACTGGAGGGCTGCAATGCCTGCCAGAAGACCTGGGGCGACGGCCCCTTCGGCCGCGAGCGACAGTTCTATGGCCCGGCCCTGGCCAACCGCAACCGGCTCAGCAGCGATGCCACGGCGCGGATGTTGCAGGCCGTGCTGGCCGGGACCGTGGTCTCACCGCCGGCCTGCCGCCGCATGACGGAGCTGTTGAAGCGCTCCCTGGATCCGGCCCAGCGAGCCGCCGATCCCGAAAACCAGGTGGATGGCTTCCTCGGCGGCGGGCTACCGCTGGGGGCTGGGCTGTGGAGCAAGGCCGGCTGGATGAGCCAGGCCCGCCATGACGCGGCCTATGTGGAAGTGGAGGGGGCGGATCCGTTTCTGCTGGTGGTGTTCGCCAGCGGCGCCCGCCAAGCTCAGGACGAAACGCTGCTGCCCGAGTTGGCCCGGCAGTTGCTGAGGTTCGGCTGCCGGGGGTGAGGTGTTTGGGGGTTGGGAGCTGCAAGCATCCGCTCGACGGGCAACAGGGGAGGAGAGGCGGGGGATGTAAGCATAAAAAACGAAGCGTATGGCGCCGCATGGAAAGATTCCACATCCAGCGCAATACGCTTCGCAATCTTGCCCTACTCGGGCTGGCTCCTAACCTGTGGGCAAAGAAGCCGTTGCCACGTTGAAAGGTTGCCGGTCGGAGCTAAGAGCCCCCACCGGCTCGAAGGCGGGTTTAGGAGGCTTTGGTCAGCGAAATTACTGGCGTCACAAAACCGCTGTTGTTGTCATCAGTATCCCAGAAAAACAGAGATAGTGGCCCGGACTCCGTCATGCTCTTCTCAAAATTGGTGCCGACAAAGAAAAAGGTCTTGCCACCATCCAGGCTCCCGACCAGGCTGCACAACGGAAGATCAAAACCTTTGATGGTAAGATTACTAGCGCCGTTGGCATTGGGTGCGGTCTGGGGATTCAGATTCGGTCCATTGACCCATTTTTGCTCCACTGGGACTTTGATCTTCAGCAAATCGCCTTTATTCACCACCAGGCCGGTGTTGCACGGCACACCGATCCCGGAATTGTTTTTGATGGGATCGACCCTGACGACCACGGCAACGACACTAGGTACCTTATCCACGGTGACGGTCACAGAGCCGGTATTGTCCTCACTGTTGGCATCCCAGTAACACAACGTCAGCGTGCCCGCCTGCTGGACAGGTGCGTCGTATTTTGTGCCCACTAGAAAGTGGGTCTTGCCGCCGTCCAAGCTGCCGACGAGGCTGCCATAGGGAAGCAGGGCGCCCGACGTCGGTGAGAGCATATTCCCATAGACGCCGCCATACTTGTTGCCGGCGACCAAGCCATTGGCGTTTGAAGTGTAGTCGGCCAGCGCACCGCAGGACCAGGTTTGGTCCTCAGCAGCCTTGATGATCAGCCTGTCGCCTTTGGCGACAACGATTCCGGTGTTCAGCGCGATGCCACCGGAGGCGCTGTTCTCCTTGGCTTTGACTTCGAATTGCTTTGCGGCCATGGTTGATGCT
>JBIIIX010000089.1:0-10179 GCA_044234415.1 Cyanobium sp. | reverse complement strand
TCGTCACCGACTTCAGCGAAGTCACCGGCAATGAGCGGGTGCGGTCGCTGGTGGTGGCCAAGCATCGCCGCAAGGGGCGCAACAATCGCGGTGTGATCACCTGCCGCCACCGCGGCGGCGGCCACAAACGCCTCTACCGCGTCGTCGATTTTCGGCGCGACAAGCACGGCGTTGTCGCCAAGGTGGCGGCGATTCACTACGACCCCCATCGCAACGCCCGCCTGGCGCTGCTTCACTACAGCGACGGCGAGAAGCGTTACATCCTTGCCCCCGCTGGCGTTGGAGTTGGACAGAGCCTCGTCTCCGGTCCGGATGCTCCGATCGAGAACGGCAACGCCCTGCCCCTAGCGGCGATCCCCCTGGGCTCCAGCGTTCACAACGTCGAGCTCTATGCGGGCCGCGGTGGTCAGATGGTGCGCACGGCTGGGGCCAGCGCCCAGGTGATGGCCAAGGAAGGCGACTACGTCGCTCTCAAGTTGCCCTCCACGGAGGTGCGCCTGGTGCGTCGGGAGTGCTACGCCACTATCGGCGTGGTGGGTAATGCCGAACAACGCAACACCAGCCTGGGCAAGGCTGGCCGGAAGCGCTGGTTGGGTCGTCGCCCGGAGGTGCGCGGTTCGGTGATGAACCCCTGCGATCACCCCCACGGCGGTGGTGAGGGCCGGGCGCCGATCGGCCGCTCGGGCCCGGTTACACCCTGGGGCAAGCCCGCCCTGGGATTGAAAACCCGCAAGCGGAACAAACCCAGCAACCGCTTCGTGCTGCGCAAACGTCGCCGCACCTCCAAACGGAGCCGTGGCGGACGCGACTCGTGATCAAGACCTCCGTATTGCCGTTCGCCTGATCCGCCATGGGACGTTCACTCAAAAAAGGACCCTTTGTCGCCGACAGCCTGCTTCGCAAGGTCGAGAAGCAGAACGCCGCCGATGACAAGACCGTGATCAAGACCTGGTCGCGTGCCTCCACCATCCTGCCGACCATGATCGGCCACACCATTGCCGTCCACAACGGCAAGGCCCACGTGCCCGTCTACGTGACGGAGCAAATGGTGGGTCACAAGCTGGGCGAATTCGCCCCCACCCGCACTTTCCGCGGCCACATCAAGGACAAGAAGGGAGGACGCTGAAATCATGGCAACCAGTACCACCGCTCAAGCCCACGGCCGTTATATCCGTGGCTCCGCTTCCAAAGTTCGCCGTGTGCTCGATCAGATCCGTGGCCGCAGCTATCGCGACGCCCTGATCATGCTGGAGTTCATGCCTTACCGCTCCACCGGACCGATCACCAAGGTGTTGCGTTCGGCAGTGGCCAACGCCGAGCACAATCTCGGCCTCGATCCCTCCTCTCTGATCATCAGTCAGGCCACCGCGGACATGGGCCCTTCGCTGAAGCGGTTCCGCCCCCGCGCCCAAGGTCGCGCCTACGCGATCAAAAAACAGACCTGCCACATCAGCATTGCTGTGGTGGCCGCCACTCCCTGACCCCTAGCACAGCGAACGATGGGACACAAGATCCATCCAACCGGCCTGCGACTGGGGATCACCCAGGAACACCGCTCCCGTTGGTACGCCCCCAGCAAGACCTATCCGACCCTCCTTCGGGAGGACGATCGGATTCGACGCTTCATCCACAAAAAATATGCCGCTGCCGGCATCAGCGACGTGTTGATCGCTCGCAAGGCCGATCAACTCGAAGTTGAACTCAAAACCGCGCGCCCCGGCGTGTTGGTGGGCCGTCAGGGCAGCGGCATTGAAGACCTGCGGTCTGGCATCCAGAAAACGCTGGGGGATGCGAGCCGCCAGGTTCGTATCAACGTGGTGGAGGTGGAGAGGGTTGATGCCGACGCCTATTTATTGGCGGAGTACATCGCCCAGCAGCTGGAGAAGCGCGTCGCCTTTCGGCGCGTCATGCGGATGGCGGTGCAGCGGGCCCAGCGGGCTGGTGTGCTCGGCCTGAAGATTCAGGTGGGCGGCCGCCTCAACGGCGCCGAGATCGCCCGCACTGAGTGGACCCGCGAAGGTCGCGTGCCCCTCCACACCCTGCGCGCCGACATCGACTACGCCACCCGGGTGGCCAGCACCACCTACGGGGTGTTGGGCATCAAGGTGTGGGTGTTCAAGGGCGAGGTGCTGCCCGGTCAGCAGGAACAGCTGCCGGTCGGAGCCGCCCCGCGGCGTCGCACCAGCCGGCGGCCGCAACAGTTCGAAGATCGCTCCAACGAACAGTGAGGGAGGCCTGAACCATGCTTAGTCCACGACGCGTCAAATTCCGCAAGCAGCAACGGGGCCGCATGAGCGGCATCGCCACGCGGGGCAACACCATTGCCTTCGGGCAGTTCGGCCTGCAGGCCCAGGAGTGCGGCTGGATCACCTCCCGCCAGATCGAGGCCTCCCGTCGCGCCATGACCCGTTACGTCAAGAGAGGCGGCAAGATCTGGATTCGGATCTTCCCTGACAAGCCGGTCACCATGCGCCCGGCCGAAACCCGGATGGGTTCAGGCAAGGGGAACCCGGAATTCTGGGTGGCGGTGATCAAACCCGGCCGCATTCTGTTTGAGATGGGTGGCGCCGAAATCACCCCGGAGATCGCCCGGGAAGCCATGCGGCTGGCCCAGTACAAGCTGCCGGTGAAGACCAAGTTCATCAGCCTCGCCGATCAGGAGGCCGCCCTCGCGGAGGCGTCCCCCGCCCCGGCCGTTGCCCAACCCGCTCTCGCCGTGGAGGCCTGATCGATGTCCCGTCCCGCCATTGCCGAGGTGCGCCAGCTCACCGACGCTGAACTCACTGAACGGATCGACGCCACCCGCCGTCAGCTGTTCGACCTTCGCTTCCAACAGGCCACCCGCCGGCTGGAGCATCCGCACCGCTTCAAGGAGGCCCGCATCCAGCTGGCCCACCTGCTGACGGTCCAAAAGGAGCGCCTGCGCTCCGCCGCATCCTGATCCCCCTTCCACCTCCCATGGCACTTAAGGAAAGGGTCGGAACCGTCGTCAGCGACAAGATGGACAAAACGGTGGTGGTGGCGGTGGAAAACCGCTTCCCCCACCCCATCTATCAGAAGACGGTCAGCCGCACCGCCCGCTACAAGGCCCACGACGAAGCCAACGCCTGCCGCGTTGGCGATCGCGTGCGCATCACCGAAACCCGACCACTCAGTCGCACCAAGCGCTGGCAGGTGGCTGAGGTGCTCACAAACTCCAGCAGCAGCTGAGGAGTCTTCCGTCATGATTCAGCAGGAAACCTATCTCACGGTTGCCGACAACAGCGGCGCCAAACGCATTCAGTGCATCCGCGTGCTGGGCACCAACCGTCGCTATGCCCATGTGGGCGATGTGATCGTGGCTGCCGTCAAGGATGCGATGCCCAATATGGGTGTCAAGAAGTCAGACGTGGTCAAGGCCGTGGTGGTGCGCACCAAGGCCACCCTGCGCCGCGACACCGGCAATTCGATCCGCTTTGACGACAACGCCGCCGTGATCTTGGGGAATGACAACAACCCCAAGGGCACCCGCGTGTTCGGCCCGGTGGCACGGGAGCTGCGCGAGCGCAACTTCACCAAAATCGTCTCGCTTGCCCCGGAGGTGATCTGAGATGGCCACCGCCACTGCCAAAGCGAAACCGCCTGTGCGCATCAAAATGCGCATCAAGAAGGGGGATACCGTTCAGGTGATCGCCGGCAAGGACAAGGGCAAGACAGGTGAGGTGCTGCGCACGCTCCCCGATCTAAACCGCGTGGTCGTGCAGGGCATCAACCTGCGCACCCGCCACGTCAAGCCCACCCAGGAGGGCGAAACGGGCCGCATCGTCAACGAAGAGGCGTCTTTGCATGCCTCAAACGTGATGCTTTATTCCAGCACCAAGAATGTGGCGAGCCGCGTCGAGGTGTTCGTCGACAAGGACGGCGGCAAAAAACGTCGGCTGAAGAAAACTGGAGAGGTTCTCGATTGAGCCATCCTTCGGCGCATCCCAGCTTGCGAGCCTCAGCACCAGCCCCGACCAGTGCATCCCGCTAAGCCCCAACTCCCCAGCCCAGGCCTTCTGACCACGCCCAGAAGCGCATCGCTTTTCCCCCCATGTCTCTGAAACAGCGCTACCGCGAGACGATTCAGCCCAAATTGCTGAAAGATCTCAATCTTACCAACGTCCACGAAGTCCCCAAGGTCGTCAAGGTCACCGTCAATCGCGGTCTCGGCGAAGCCGCCCAGAATGCCAAGGCTTTGGAGGCTTCGATCGCTGAGCTGGCCACGATCACCGGTCAAAAGGTGGTGGTGACCCGGGCGAAGAAGGCGATCGCCGGCTTCAAGATCCGCACCGGCATGCCGATCGGGGTGGCCGTTACCCTGCGGGGCGAACGGATGTATGCCTTCCTGGAGCGCCTGATCCACTTGGCGCTGCCTCGCATCCGCGATTTTCGGGGTGTCAGCCCCAAGAGCTTCGATGGGCGTGGCAACTACACCTTGGGGATCCGGGAGCAGATCATTTTCCCTGAAATTTCCTTCGACAAGATCGACGCGATTCGTGGGATGGACGTGACGATCGTGACCAACGCTCGCAACGACGAAGAGGGCCGGGCCCTCCTCCGCGAGATGGGAATGCCGTTCCGCAGCAACTGAGCCCTCCTGCCAATCCGACCATGGCCAACCACGATCCGATTTCCGACATGCTCACTCGCATCCGCAATGCGAGTGAAAAACGACACGAGAACACCCGCATCCCGGCATCCCGCCTCAGCCGCAGCATCGCCAACGTGCTGCAGCAGGAGGGTTTCATCGCCGCGGTTAGCGAGGAGGGCGAAGGAATCCAGCGTCAGCTGGTGCTGGAGCTGAAATACAGCGGCAAGCATCGCCAGCCCACAATCCGTCGCGTCCAGCGGGTCAGCAAGCCCGGCCTGCGCGTGTACAAGAACACCCGCCAGCTGCCGAAGGTGCTGGGTGGCCTTGGGGTGGCGATTATTTCCACCTCCAAAGGGGTGATGAGCGACCGCGATGCCCGCAAACAGGGCATCGGCGGCGAAGTGCTCTGCTACGTCTACTGAGTCCTGGAGGACACATCCATGTCACGTATTGGTAAAGCCCCTATCAGCGTTCCCGACAAGGTGAGCGTCAGCCTCGACGGCCTGGCCGTCACCGTCAAGGGTCCCAAGGGAGAGCTGCATCGCACCCTTCCCGACGGGGTCACCATCAGCCAGGACGGCACCACGCTCACCGTCGCTCCGGCGGACGGCAGCCGGCGGGCGCGCGAGCGTCACGGCCTCAGCCGAACGCTGGTGGCCAACATGGTCGAGGGGGTCAGCAACGGCTTCACCCGCAAGCTCGAGATCGTTGGCGTTGGCTACCGGGCCCAGGTTCAGGGCCGCAAGTTGGTCGTCAGCGCTGGCTACAGCCATCCGGTGGAGATGGTTCCGCCCGAAGGCGTCAGCTTCGCTGTGGAGAACAACACCACCGTGCTGGTCAGCGGCGCCGACAAGGAACTGGTCGGCAACGAGGCCGCCAAGGTGCGCGCCATCCGCCCACCGGAGCCTTACAAGGGCAAGGGGATCAAATACGAAGGGGAGCGGATCCTGCGCAAGGTCGGTAAGACCGGCAAGAAATGATGGTCCCCATCGCTCCTATTTCCTGATCCGCCATGTCCACTGTCTCCCGCAAGCAGCAGACCCAGAAGCGTCATCGCCGTCTGCGCCGCACCCTGTCCGGCACGGCCGACCGTCCCCGGCTGGCCGTGTTTCGCTCCAACAATCACATCTACGCCCAGGTCATCGACGACGACGCCCAGAGCACCCTCTGCTCAGCTTCCACCCTCGACAAGGACCTGCGCGTCAGCCTCAGCACCGGTGCCACCTGTGAGGCCTCCGTGGCCGTCGGAGCCCTGGTTGCCAAACGTGCCCTGGCCAAGGGCATCCAGCAGGTGGTCTTCGATCGCGGCGGCAACCTGTACCACGGTCGGGTCAAAGCCCTGGCCGATGCCGCCCGGGAAGCGGGCCTTCAGTTCTGATCCTGCTCACCATGACCGAATCCAACGACCAAGTCCAATCCAACGACATCCCGGCAGCAGCGGATGTGCCAGCGGCCGCTGACGGCCAGCAGGAACGCCGCGGTGGTCGCGGCGAAGGTAAGGGGGAGCGCCGCGGCGGTCGCCGGGGCGGTGAGCGCCGCGGCGGTCAGGAGCGCGACTCCGAATGGCAGGAGCGCGTCGTGCAGATCCGCCGCGTCTCCAAGACCGTCAAGGGTGGCAAGAAGATGAGCTTCCGCGCCATCGTCGTGGTGGGCAATGAGCGCGGCCAGGTGGGCGTTGGTGTCGGCAAGGCAGGCGACGTGATCGGAGCCGTCCGTAAGGGCGTGGCCGATGGCAAGAAGCACCTGGTCAAGGTGCCTCTCACCCGCTTCAACTCCATTCCCACCGAGAGCAACGGCCGCGATGGCGCCGCCAGTGTGCTGATCCGCCCCGCGGCGCCAGGTACCGGGGTGATTGCGGGCGGCTCGATCCGCACCGTGCTGGAACTGGCTGGCATCAAGAACGTTCTGGCCAAGCGTCTAGGCTCCAAGACCCCCCTCAACAACGCACGCGCGGCGATGGTGGCTCTATCAGCCCTGCGTACCCACAAGGAGACCGCCAAGGAGCGGGGCATCTCGCTTGAGCAGATCTATTCCTGAGACATCCATGTCCTTCCAGCTCAACTCTCTTCAATCCCAGCCCGGCGCCAGACGCCGCAAGCTGCGCAAGGGTCGCGGCATCGCCGCCGGCCAGGGCGCTAGCTGCGGCTTTGGGATGCGCGGTCAGAAGTCCCGCTCGGGTAGCCCCACCCGACCAGGGTTCGAGGGTGGCCAGATGCCGCTCTATCGCCGCATTCCCAAGCTCAAGCACTTCCCTTTGGTGGCACCCCGCCAGTTCAGCATCGTGAACGTGGGTGATCTGGCCAAACTCGAGGCCAACACCAAGGTGGATGCCGAATCGCTCGTGGCCGCGGGCATCCTCACCGAGGTAAAGGCTCCGCTCAAGGTGCTGGGCGATGGCGACCTGAAGGTCAAGCTCAGCGTGACCGCCGCCGCGTTTAGTGGCGCCGCCCGAGCCAAGATTGAAGCCGCCGGTGGCAGCTGCGAGCTGATCGCCTGATCGCTGCGCTGTAGCACTGCCTTGATCACCGCAGTGTCACGCTCGTCCGCCTCGGCGGGCGAGTCTTGCTGAGTCTCGCTCCCTTCCTTTGCCTGCTTCGCCATGGTCGTCAGTCGGGGGCGCAACCCCAGCGCCGCTGAAATTCTCAGCCAGCTGTTCCAGTCCAAGGGGCTCCGCGATCGGGTGCTCACCACGCTGGGCCTGCTGCTTTTGGTGCGCCTAGGGATCTATATCCCTGTTCCTGGCATCGACCGAATAGCTTTTCAAGAATTTATCGAACGCGGTGGCCAGCTGATCGGCTTCCTCGACATTTTCACCGGGGGCGGCATCTCAACCCTGGGGGTGTTCGGGTTGGGGATTCTGCCTTTCATCAACGCCTCAATCATCCTGCAACTGCTGACAGCGGCCCTGCCCCAGCTGGAGGATCTGCAGAAGAACGAGGGGGAGGCAGGACGGCGCAAAATTGCCCAAATCACTCGCTATGTGTCGTTGGGTTGGGGGATCTTGCAGAGTTTCGTGTTTGCCATGATTCTCAAGCAATATGCCTTGCCAGGATTGCCTGTCTGGGAGTTTGTATTGCAAACCACCCTGGCCTTGGTGACGGGTTCGATGGTGGTGATGTGGATTAGTGAGGTGATCACCGAGCGCGGTATCGGTCAAGGCGCCTCGCTGGTGATCTTCATCAACATCGTGGCTACTTTGCCCAAGGCTCTTGGCAGCACGATCGAGTTGGCCCAGAGCGGCGACCGCAGCACAGTGGCCGGTATCGTCATGCTTGTACTGGTCTTTCTTGTCACAATTGTCGGCATTATCTTTTTGCAGGAAGGTAACCGGCGAATTCCAATCGTGAGTGCTAAGCGGCAGGTAGGTGGTGCTGGCTTGCTGAGTGCTCGGCAGAGCTATCTGCCGCTGAAATTGAATGCCGGCGGTGTGATGCCGATCATCTTCGCTTCTGCCGTGGTGTTTCTGCCCCTGACCATTGCCAATCTCACCAAAAGTCCCGTCCTGATCCGTCTGGCGGGCTACCTGAATCCGAATAGCAGCACCCCGTGGCTCTACGCGCTTGTCTATTTCGGACTGATCTGTGGATTCGCGTTTTTCTACGCCTCCCTCACGGTCAATCCGATTGATATCGCCACCAACCTCAAACGCAGCGGCGTGGCCATTCCAGGCGTACGCCCCGGTTCCGCCACGGCTGGCTATCTCACTTCGGTTCAAAATCGGCTGACACTGCTCGGTGGCCTCTTCTTGGGAGCTGTGGCGATTATTCCCTCGGCGGTGGAGGGAGCCACGCAGGTCCGAACCTTTCAGGGTTTGGGGGCCACGTCGCTGCTGATTTTGGTGGGAGTGGCCATCGATACCGCCAAGCAGGTACAGACCTACGTGATCTCCCAGCGCTACGAGGGCATGGTGCGCCAGTGACAGCCTTGCCGGCCTGGCGAATCCAACCTCCAACCCAACCCTCTGCTCCAAACAGAGCGGTTCAGCTGCCCCAAGGCCCAACCCTCGAGGACAGCTGTCCTCCGACCCCTGTACCCCATTCCTTGATCCTTCGGCCCGAGCCATGAAGCAACGCCTGCTTTTTTTGGGACCCCCTGGAGCTGGTAAGGGCACCCAAGCCGAAAGGCTCGCCTCCCGGCATGATCTGCTGCATCTTTCCACCGGAGACCTGCTGCGGGCGGAAGTCCGGGCTGGCACTCCCCTGGGCCAGGAGGCGGAAGCGGTGATGGCCCGGGGCGAACTGGTCAGCGATGCCTTGGTGTTGGCCATCGTGCGGGAGCGGCTCCTGCAGCATCACGGTGGCTGGCTGCTGGATGGCTTCCCCCGCAACCTTGAGCAGGCGGAGGCGCTGGATCAGCTGCTGGCCGAACTGGAGCAGGGGATCGAGGCAGCGGTGCTGCTCGAACTCGACGAGGGCCTGCTGGTGCAGCGGATGCTCGGCCGAGGCCGGGCCGACGATGACGAAGCCGTCATCCGGAACCGCCTAGAGGTGTATCACTCCCTGACGGCGCCCCTCGTGGCGCATTACGCCACGAGGGGCTTGCTGTGCCGCGTCGATGCCGCGGGCGAGATCGAGGCCATCACCCAGCGCATCGAAGCGACCCTGCTTGACTGATGTGATAGTGTGGCGGTTTGCGAAACTGGAGACCAGACGCCGATGAAGGTGCGAGCCTCTGTCAAGAAAATGTGCGACAAGTGCCGGGTGATCCGTCGCCACGGCCGCGTGATGGTGATCTGCGTCACCCCCAAGCACAAGCAGCGCCAGGGCTGATCCCCGGCGGTTCCCGTTCCGTTCATTCCTCCTTGGCCCAGCTCCGGCTGAGTCATGCTCTGAAGCCCTCCCTCCGTCGTCGGCTTCGATTTTCTGCTCACCCTTGAATCGTTAACCCACGTGGCTCGGATCGCCGGCGTCGACATTCCCCGCGACAAGCGGATCGAAATCTCCCTCACCTATGTCTATGGGATCGGGCTCACCCGGGCCCAACGGATTCTGGCCCAGGCAGGGGTGGATCCGGACACCCGCGTGAAAGACCTCGGCGATGCCGATGTGCAGAAGCTTCGGGCCGCCGCCGAGGGTTACACCCTCGAAGGCGACCTTCGTCGGGAAGAGGGCATGGCCCTCAAGCGCCTCCAAGACATTGGGTGCCTGCGCGGTCGCCGGCACCGGCTTGGGCTCCCCGTACGGGGCCAGCGCACGCGCACGAACGCGCGGACCCGCCGCGGCGCCCGCAAAACCGTGGCCGGTAAGAAAAAGTAAGCCAACCCCGCTGACGAAGCCCGGTCCCGACCCGCAACCGCAGCGCAAGCCATCGGCATACCGCCCCTTTCGCCCTGCCGCCGGCCCTTGCGCCAGCGTCACCAGAGCGCTCCAAGTTCCCCCGATCACCTGCCTGAGCTTTCAGGCCCTCCACCATGGCCAAGCCCGCGAAAAAAACCGGCCCCAAGAAGGCCAAGCGCAACGTGCCCAACGGCGTTGCCCATATCCAAAGCACGTTCAACAACACGATCGTCTCGATCACCGACACCGCTGGTGAGGTGATCAGTTGGTCCTCCGCCGGTGCCAGCGGAT
>JBIIIX010000401.1:0-2570 GCA_044234415.1 Cyanobium sp. | reverse complement strand
AACAGCGCCGTGTGGCCAACCTGATCCAAAGACTGCAAGACAGCAACGTCAACCCGGATGATCGTGCGCGGCTGCGGCAGCAGCTGGAGGAAGAGATTCGGCTCTGGTGGCGCACCGATGAATTGCATCAATTCAAGCCCTCAGTGTTGGACGAAGTCGACTCTGCCCTGCACTACTTCCAGCAGGTGCTGTTCGATGCCATGCCCCAGCTGCAGCAGAGGCTGCGTTCAGCCCTGCGCGCCAGCTATCCCGACGTGATGCCCCCCCCGGCAGCCTTCTGCACCTTCGGCTCCTGGGTTGGAGCCGACCGCGATGGCAACCCCTCCGTGACGCCGGAGATCACCTGGCGCACCGCCTGTTACCAGCGCCAGCTGATGCTGGAGCGCTATCTGCGTTCGGTGGCGGCACTGCGCGATCAACTCAGCATCTCGATGCAGTGGAGCCAGGTCGGGCCGGAGCTGCTGGAGTCGCTGGAGATGGATCGTCTGCGCTTTCCCGAGATCTACGACGAACGGGCAGCTCGCTATCGGCTAGAGCCCTATCGGCTCAAGCTCAGTTATGTGCACGAGCGGTTGCGGCTTACCCATGAGCGCAACCAGCAGCTCTCCGAGGGTGGCTGGGAGGCCCCCGGCGACAGCGCCCCAGTCCCACTGGAGGCCCGCGGCGGCCTCGTGCCGGTACCCGCCAATGCCAGCGCCGAGCTGCACTACGCCTCCGAGGATGAGTTCCGGGCGGATCTCGAGCTGATCAACACCAGCCTGCAAGCCACCGGGCTGAGTTGTGAACCGCTCAATGACCTGCTGTGCCAGGTGCAAATCTTTGGCTTCACCCTGGCCAGCTTGGACATTCGCCAGGAAAGCACTCGCCACAGCGACGCCCTCGATGAACTCAGCCGCTATCTGCTGCTGCCAGTGCCCTACGGCGAGATGGACGAAGATCAGCGCGTCAGCTGGCTGCTGGCGGAACTCCAGACCCGCCGACCACTGCTGCCGCCGGCGGCCCGCTGGAGCGATGCCACGACGGAAACCTTTGCCGTCTTCCGCATGCTGCATCGCCTGCATGGGGAATTCGGCGAGAAGGTCTGCCGCACCTATGTGATCTCGATGAGCCACACGGTGTCCGACCTGCTGGAGGTGATGCTGCTGGCCAAAGAGGCGGGCCTGGTGGATCCCCTGGCACAACGGTCGGCGCTGCTGGTGATCCCCCTGTTCGAGACGGTGGAAGACCTGCAGCGGGCGCCCGCCGTGATGGATCGGTTGTTTGCCGATGCGACCTACCGCCAGTTGCTGCAGAGCTCCAGCGATTCGGCTCAGCCCCTGCAGGAGGTGATGCTTGGCTACTCGGACAGCAACAAAGATTCTGGCTTTCTCTCCAGCAACTGGGAGATTCATCGGGCCCAGATCGCTCTGCAGCGTCTGGCCGATCAGCACGGCGTTGCCCTGCGCATCTTTCACGGCCGCGGCGGATCGGTGGGTCGGGGTGGAGGGCCCGCCTATCAGGCGATCCTGGCCCAGCCCAGCGGCACCCTGAAGGGTCGGATCAAGATTACCGAGCAGGGAGAAGTGCTGGCCTCGAAGTATTCCCTTCCCGAGCTGGCTCTTTACAATCTGGAGACGGTCACCACCGCTGTGCTCCAAAACAGCATGGTTACCGCACCGCTGGATAGTATCTCCAGTTGGAATGAACTGATGGCGCGGCTGGCCAGCCGCTCGCGAGATCACTACCGCGCTCTGGTGCACGAGAACCCCGACCTGGTGGCCTTCTTCCAGCAGTGCACGCCGATTGAGGAGATCAGCAAACTGCAGATCTCCAGCCGGCCGGCTCGACGTCGCAGCGGCAGTCGCGACCTGTCTGGCCTCAGGGCAATTCCCTGGGTATTTGGCTGGACCCAGAGTCGCTTTCTGCTGCCGAGCTGGTATGGCGTCGGAGCGGCGCTGCAGGAGGAGCTCGACCAGGATGCGGACCAGATGGAGCTGCTGCAGCTGCTCTATCAGCGATGGCCGTTCTTTCGCATGTTGATCTCCAAGGTGGAGATGACCCTCTCCAAGGTTGATCTTGAGTTGGCACGCCACTACGTGACCTCCCTGGGCCGCCCGGAAAATCGCGATTCCTTCAGCTCCATCTACAACGCCATCGCCAAGGAGTTCGGCCTCACCTTAGATTTGGTTTTGCGCATCACCGGCCACACCCGGCTGCTGGATGGCGATCCTGGCCTGCAGCTGTCGGTGGATCTGCGCAACCGCACGATCATTCCGCTGGGATTCCTCCAGGTGGCGTTGCTGCGGCGCCTGCGGGATCAGAACCGTCAACCGCCGATGAGCGAGGCGCGCGGCGGCGATGGTCGCACCTATAGCCGTAGCGAACTGCTGCGTGGTGCCTTGCTCACGATCAACGGCATTGCGGCCGGCATGCGCAATACGGGTTGAGCCAGTGCCGCCCTTCTCCTCCCTGCTGATGCCGTTTCGATCCTCACCTTCGACGCCACGGCTGCGGCCTGGTTACGTGTTGCAGATGCAGCCCGAGCCCTGTTGGGATCGGCTGAACCAGCTGCTCGAACTCAACGGCGACCG
>JBIIIX010000400.1:0-2574 GCA_044234415.1 Cyanobium sp. | reverse complement strand
AGATGGCCGACACCAGCCGCATGGTGGTGACCGCCGAGGTGTACCAGACCGACATCAAGGACATCCGCCTCGGCCAGGGGGCCTCGATCAGCGCCGATGGCTTCGAGGGCCAGGCCCGCGCCAACGTGTACCAAATCCTGCCCCAGGTGCAGCGGCAATCGATCTTCGCCGGCGAGGCGGGCGAAAACCAAGACCAGCGCGTGTTTCAAGTGCGGTTGCGGATCGATCGCAAGGATCTGCGCGAGCGCTCCATCGGCGGCGCCTCCAACCTGCAAGTGAACGTGGTGTTCGATCCGCTCAGCGCCGAGCAGCGGGCCCAGAGCCTTGCCGCTCCCCCCGCTACCCAGGGCTCCGGAGCCGCGCCGGCCGGGGCACCCGCTGGTGCCGCGGCGAGGCAACCCTGATGCGGCGCGCTCTCCACAAACTGCTGCAGCGCACCCCGATCGCCTGGCTGCAGGTGAGCAACAACCCCAGCAAGCTGCTGATCGGTGTCGCCGGTGTGAGTTTTTCCAACCTGCTGATGTTCTTCCAGCTGGGGCTGATGGATAGCCTTTACAACAGCCAGAAAAAACCGATCATGAAGCTGGAGGCTGATCTGGTGATGGTCAGCTCGGAATACAGCAATATGGGCAATCTTCAGGATTTCCCGCGCAACCGCCTCTACCAGGTTCTCGGGGTGGATGGCGTGGAATCCGTGTCACCATTGCGGATCAAGCGCGGCACCTGGATCACGCCAAGCACCCGCAAGTCTTATGATATTTATGTCTACGGCGTCAACCTTGCTCTGCCGTCGCTCGCCTTCCCGGAAATCGAGGCCAACCGTGGTTCGCTGCAAATTCTGCGCAACGGCTTATTCGATCGCAACTCCAAGGCGCAGTACGGCGACGTGGTAGCCAGCTTGCGGGGCGGCCAAACGTTCAATGTGGAGATCAATCAAAAGCAGGTGAAGATCATCGACACCTTCAAGATGGGGGCCACCTTCGCCGCCGAAGCCAACCTGATCACCGCCGACAATACATTTCTCTATCTGTTCAACAATCTAGATCCCAACAGCCTTCAGCTGGGGCTGATCCGGCTCAAGCCCGGCGCCTCGCCCGCAGCGGTGAAAGCGGCGATGGCGCCCATCCTGAGCGGCCGCAAGGTGATGGTGGTAACCCGCCAAGAGCTGGAGCAGATGGAGATGAACTACTGGAAACGCAATTCCTCGGTGGGCTTCATCTTCTCCCTCGGCGTGCTGGTTGGCTTCGTGGTAGGCAGCATCATCGTCTACCAGATTCTGTATGGTGATGTCATGAATTCCCTGCCCCAGTACGCCACCCTCAAAGCGATGGGGTATCGCGATCCCTTCGTGATCGGCATCGTCATCCAGCAGGCGGCGATCCTGGCGGCGGTGGGCTTCGTACCCGGTGTGATTCTTTCCACCGTGCTCTATGGGCTGCTGGCCAACGTCACCAAGCTCACCGTGATGATGACCTTCAACCGCGCCCTGCTGGTGCTGATCCTGACGTTCGTGATGTGCGTGGGATCCGGCACCCTCGCCACCCGCAAGCTGGTGCAGCTGGATCCGGCCGATGTCTTCTGATCTCTCCACCCACCCAACGCCGGCGGCCGATCGCCGCGAGCCGGTGATCAGCCTGAGCCACGTCAACCATTGGTTCGGCAGTGGCGAGGCCCGCAAGCACGCCCTCAAAGACATTTCGCTGGACATCTATGCCGGCCAGATCGTGATCTGCACGGGCCCCTCCGGATCCGGCAAAACCACCCTGCTCACCATGCTGGGCGGCTTGCGTTCCTGCCAGGACGGCAGCTTAAAGATCCTGGGCCGCGAACTCAACGGCGCCAGCAAGGAGGAGTTGGCGGAACTGCGGCTGAATGTGGGTTTCATCTTCCAGGCCCATAACCTGATGATGTTTCTCAATGCCCGCCGCAACGTGCGGATGAGCCTTGAGCTGCACGACCGCTATTTCGACCAGGACATGGATCAACTGGCCACCACGATGCTCGAGCAGGTGGGCCTCGGGGATCGGGTCGAGTACATGCCCGCCAACCTCTCCGGCGGCCAGCGCCAGCGGGTGGCGATCGCCCGGGCGTTGGTGAGCCAGCCGAAGATCCTGCTGGGCGACGAACCCACCGCCGCTCTCGACAAGGAATCCGGGCGGACCGTGGTGACGCTGATGCAGCAATTAGCCCGCGAACAGCAAACCACGATCATCATGGTGACCCATGACAACAAGATCCTCGATGTGGCCGACCGCATCATCATCGTCGATGATGGCGCCCTGGCCGGGGCCGAAGCGGAAGCGGCCTTTGTGAGCAAGATGCGCGATGGGGAGCATTGAGAAGCAATCCGCTGGCCCCCCAAGGCTGAGCCCCCCAAGGCTTAGTCCTCAGGGTTCAGCAGCCTCCGCGGCGATCAGGCGGCTGATCAACAGGCCCATCACCACCGCTACATACAGGGTGCCAAGGGTGGCGATCGAGATGCCAAGCATCTGGGCCTGGGGGGTAGCTGGCACCACATCGCCATAGCCCACCGTCGTCAGGCTGACGAAAGCGAAGTAGATCAGCCGCACGAAG
>JBIIIX010000399.1:0-2577 GCA_044234415.1 Cyanobium sp. | reverse complement strand
AAGCCCGGGTCGGCACCTCCCGTTACCGCCAGATCCACACTGATGCGCAACCGTTCCAGGCCCCAGTCGCTCGGCGGATCCTCCGACGTGCGCTGATGCACATACACCGGCGGGGCCAGAAGCTGGTTGTCCGCCCGACCCTGGAAGCTGTAGTAGCAGCCGGGCTCACCGCCCACCAGCCGCCATCCCCATGGTTCCGCCACCAGCGCCAGGCGCGTTTCCGGGTCGGGCGTCGTGAGCTGGTTCGCTAGGCTGAACAGCGCCACCTGGCTGCTCACGCTGTCCCCCTGCTGGCTGCCTAGGGGGAAAGGGTTGTGCTGCCTGCTGGCGACCACCGCCACCACGGCATCGCTGCCGGCCTGGCCGAGGGAGAGCTGCAGCCGGCCCTCCAGGCCCCGTTTGGCGGCGCCGCCGGTGCCCTTCTTCGGCTGGCCCCGGCCGCTCCAGCCCTCCGCCTCCAGGGTCTCGATCGAGGGGCTCGCCAGCGGCCGGGGGGTGCCGCTGGAGGCGGGGGCAGGCGACGACAAGCGGGGCGATCCCGTGGCGCCGGCGGGCTCCTGCCATTGCCAATCCTCGGGGCCGATCGGCCGGGTCCAGGCCTTGTAGGTGACGCTGGGCTGGGAGGGCACGGCGTCATCCCCCACCCACACCAGGCTGCTGGCGGCCGGCTCAACAATCGGCTCCACCGGCGCGATCGGCACCGCCGGATTGGCCCGCACCCGCAGGGGCACCACGCTGCTCAAGAGGCCGGTGACCCGTTGCAGCCCGGCGCTGTCGAGACTCCGCGTGCCCCGCACCAGCAGGTCGACATCGTCTTCCACCCTTGCGCAGACGAGCCGCAACGCACCACCCGTGCCCGGCACCGGATCGCAGAGGGTGGGCTGCTGCTCCGGCGGCTTGTCCCGGTCGGCCGCGTTGATCAGGGTGTAAGTCACATCCACCTGGCTCGCGGCCACCTCCACCACGGCGCTGGCGCCCCAATCGAGCAGGTGGGCCGGCGCCCCCTCCTGCAGGGGCTGGAAACCCAGCACCCGCACCAGCGGATCGGTGTTCACCCCCTGGGCGATCTCCAGCGCACAACGCACCCCCTCACCCAGCTGCAGCTGCAGGGTGGTGGCGCCGGGCAAGGGGCCGGTGGAGAGGCGCAGGAGGCCTTTGCCATCGGCGTTGCCCACCGCCGCAGGCGCCTCGCCCCGCAGCAGCCGGCCGGGCTGGCCCGCGGCCAACCCGTTGATCACCACCTCGGCGGCTTCGCCCCGCCCCACTGCAGGCGGTTCCACCCACACCAGGATCGGCGACCGCTCCAGGGCCACCTCCACGCCGCTGCGCAGGAAGCGGGCCCGCACCGCCAGCCGCGGTTGCTTCGCCGGATCCCGCCGCAGTTCCGTTCGCGGCGGGCCGTCGCAGGCGGCCACCAGCAGGTCGCGCCCCAGCCGTTGGCGCCCGATGCCCCGCAGGCCCGCGGGGGCATCGGCCAGCTCCGGGATCGGCACCGCCTCAGCCAAGGCGGGCTCAGCGGTGTCGTCGCTCACGGTGTAGGCCACGCCGGGCTGGCCGCCCCAGAACGACCAGACCCGCGGATTGTCGAGGTCTCGCCGCAAAATCAGCTGACGCTGGCGGTCGGGCTCGCAGAAGGCCACGGCGGCCTGGCGCAGGGGCAGCTCGCTGATGTGCTGGCGTTCGTCGTCGCTGCCGTAGGGGCTCAGGCGGTGCTCCTTGCGGGCCAGGGCCGCCACCACGATCCCCTCGCCGCTCACGCTCTGCTTCAGCTGGAGCAGGGAGCCGTTGCCCCGACCGCTGGCCGGCTGGGCCACAAAGCCAGCCAGGTCAGCGCCGATCATCGTGATCTCCGTCGCCGTGGCGGGCGTCTCGAAACGCCAGTCGTCGTCCATCAGCGGCCGGGCCAGCAGCTGGTAGCTGACGCTCGCCTGGCTGGCGGGGATCGTGGCGCCGGACGGACTGGCGGAGGGGGTGCCGGAGGGGGTGGCGGAGGGGGAGCCGGAGCCGGTGCCGCAGCCGATGGCCACCTCCGCTAGGCCGTCCTGAGGCACCACCACGGATTCCAGCCGCAGGGGCAGCGCCGGATTGGCCCGCACCCGCAACGGCAGCACCGCCTTGAGCACCTCCCGGTCTTCGTCCCGGGACCGACCCCGTTGGCGGTTGAGGCTGGCGCGCACCGCGAGATCGAGATCTTCGCCTGCGGGGCTGGAGAGCTTCAGCAGGATCGGACCTGAGGTGCCGGTCGCCTTGGCGCTGAGCGGAATCTGTTTGTCGGGCTTCAGCGCTCGCTGGGCGTTGTCGATCAGCTCGTACACCACCCCCTCTTGGCTGGCGCCCACCTCCACCTGCAGCTCCTCGCCGTAGGACGCGAGCAGCGCCGCTCCTTCGGGGTGGAGTGGCGGCAGCGGATCCCCGTTGGCATCAAGCAGGCGCAGGGGGAGGGAGGTATCCACGCCTTCCACCACCACCACTTCGCCCACCAGCAGGGTGCTGCGCAGCCGGCCACTGGCGGTGGCCACGGGGCTGGGGGGCATCACACTGGCCTGCACCCGCAGGCTGAGGTCCTGGCTGATCGCT
>JBIIIX010000398.1:0-2581 GCA_044234415.1 Cyanobium sp. | reverse complement strand
TCCTCTCGGAGGACTTCGGCCTCGTGCGCGATCGCCGCCAGCTCTGGCGGCTGCGGCTACGGCACTTCGGCCTCGATGCCTCTGCTGCGGCTGGGCTGCCGCGCCCGTCGCCTGGCCGCTGGCGTGGCCCCGATTGGCGGTTCCGGGCGGCGGCCTACTGGCTGGAGCTGGTGCGCCAGGGCGTGCTCGATGGTGGCCTGCTCTCCGGTCCGGTGCTGGAAGAGGTGGACGGGGTGAACCGCCGGGAGCTGGAGCTGGTGCCGCTGGGCGAGCTGCCCCTGGCCCATGGCTTCTGCCCCGAGGCACCGGTCCTGGTGGGGTCTGTCCCTGGCAGGCCCGCCCAGGCGGGCGCGTGGGGGAGGTGCTGGTGCCCGATCGAGGTGTGGCGCCGGGTCTTGGGCGGCTTCTACGAGAGATGGAGCTCACGCTGCGCAGCGGGGGCAACAGCCTGCAGCCCCCAGCCGACTGGCTCAAGGGGATCCATGGCAGCGTCCTGGCCCTGGTGGTGGCGGATCGGGAGGCGGACACCTGGGCCTCCCTGCGCCGCGGGCCCTTGGGACCTTGCGCCGCAGGTCGCTGGCCTCATGGCCCCACAGTTCGGCGGGGCTGGCGCTGCCGGCCGACTGGCAGGAGCACCGGATGCGGCGCCACACCGCCCAGGAGCTGGGGCGGATGGGCGGGTTGCAACAGCTGGAGGGCTGGAAGTATGCGCCCCGTGCATCAATCCAAGCCACGCGGCACCAAATGCTTCTGGTGTGCCGCCGCATGGCTTCCGCCAGCGGCAGACTAGCTGCAGCAGCCCCTGCCCCCATGCCAGTCCCGCCGCTCCGGGCCAACCGAAAACGGCGTGAGGCTACCCGCTGATGGACGTCTTCTCCTTCCGGGACCGGGTCGTTGAGGACTACGGCCAGTTCAGCCGCAGCTTCACCCAGATCAAAGCGCCCGACCTGCGGGACTTCGTGGAGGGTCGCTACGGCGATGAGGAGTATTGGCCATCGCCGTTAATTCAGCTCAATCCCAGCTTTGTGGGAGGGGGCAGCATCAGCGATCTGGTGGGACAGGGCCTCCTGGATCCTGAATGTCGGCATATCTTCCGCTGGGGCAAGAGTCCAGGCCCAGGGAAAGAGTCGGGTCAGGAGCTGCAGCTGCACCTCCACCAGTTGGAGGCTCTGAAGATTGTGCTCGCCGGTGGCTGTGTAATCCTCACCACCGGCACCAGCTCCGGCAAGTCGATCAGCTACATCCTGCCGATAGTGCAACGCATCATCGAAGCTCGCCAGGCTGGTGATACCACCAAGCGGATTCGGGCGATTGTCATCTATCCAATGAACGCTCTCTGCAACAGCCAATTTAAGGAGTTGGAGAAGTATCTCTGCTATGGCTATGCCAAGGGTGGCGAGCAGGTCACGTTCGCTCGCTATACCGGCCAGGAGGAAAAAGAGGAACGAGAGAAGATTCAGAACAATCCTCCTGACATCCTGCTCACGAATTACGTGATGCTGGAGTACATCCTCACTAGACAGAACCCTCTCGATCAACAGGTGATCCGAGCGGCTCAGGGCTTGGAGTTCCTGGTGCTGGATGAATTGCATACCTATCGGGGCCGTCAGGGCGCCGACGTGGCGATGCTGGTGCGTCGGGTGAGGCAACGCCTCAGCCCCGACAACAAACTGATCTGTATCGGCACCTCGGCCACGATGGCAAGTGAGGGCAGCGCCGAGGATCGCAACGCTGTAGTCGCCTCGATTGCCAGCAAGTTGTTCGGGACCAAGATCCCTGCCAACAATGTCGTCACCGAGACGCTGGAGCGCGTCACTGAAGGGGATCTCCCCAGTGCTGACGAGCTTCGTCAGGCATTGGCGCACTGCAGCCCGGGCGGGGATCCTCCGGTCTGGTCAGCCGAGCAGCTTCGCCGCCATCCGCTGGCGCGCTGGGTCGAACTCAGGCTGGGGCTCAGACGCGAGGACGATCGCCCCGATGGCAAGTGGGTGCGCTCCCATCCCTTGCCGTTCCGCAAAGCTACAGATGACCTGGCCGATCGGAGCGGACTAGACCCGCAGCAAGCGCGCCAGGGCTTGCGTGCGTTCCTGCTGGCGGCCTACCAGGTGGAACTGGCGCCGAATCGGCGGTTCTTTGCCTTCCGCTTGCACCAGTTCGTCTCGGCTGGTGGGGACATCTACTGCACGCTGGAAGAGCCGGGATCGCGCCATCCGACCCTCAAAGGCCAGATCTTCCGGCCCGGCAGCAACCGGGAGGCCCTGCTGTTCGCTCTGGTGTTCTGCCGCAGCTGCGGGCAGGAGTTCCATCCGGTGTGGGCCCACCTGGAGAGCAAGCGTCCAACCAAGCTGGAGCCTCGCGACTTCAGTGATCAGAGCAGCCAAAAGAAGGACAAGCAGGTGCTGAATGGCTACTTCATGCCTGACGCGCCAGGGGTCTACTCGATCGACGACCCAGAGCATGCCAACTATCCCGATGGCTGGCTAGAACCTGGCAAGGATGGAACCCTGACGCTTCGGCAGCACTACCGCCAGGCCGCGCCGGTGCCCTGTCGCTTCCAGCCCGATGGCCAGGCCAGCCCAGA
>JBIIIX010000088.1:0-10286 GCA_044234415.1 Cyanobium sp. | reverse complement strand
TCATGGCTAACCTCGAAACCCTGACGAAGCCAGGTAGGCCTCTGCTGCCTGCCCCAGCCGACAACGGTAGACGGTGAAAAACTGCCGCCGGCGCCCATTGCACAAGCTCAGGAACCTGGGGCAGAGTGATTCGGCTCTGGCCTTTCTCAGTTCTCTTGTCACATTCTTGGCTGCTTCTAACCGTGCCAGACAGAGCCGAGCGCAATTCAGATTGAGATGCTCGATCGACCTGGCAATCAGCTCCTCTGTTGTGGAGTACGCGTTTGGGCTGATCTCAACCGCTGCACAGGCATCGGGAATGGGGATCAGGCGCCCGTCATGCAAAACGGCGACCAGTGGCGGAAACACAGGCAGATCCAAAGGATTGACGATGAAACCTCTGCTGTCTTCGCCGAGTGAACCGGTATTGACGAGATGGTTCTTGTGCTGGTCGCAACTCAGATTATCTGGAAGCGGTTCAAGATAGCGGTCTTGCTCTCCAGCCCATCGCGAGCCTCCTGTGCAGACAGCCAGCATATTGGGCCAGTGCAAGGCCCAGTTACAGGCAGGATCTTGGTAGGACTTGGCAACGATATGTTCAACCTGCAAGGAATTCGCCTCCTTGGTTGCCGCAAGTTCGCAATAGGCACAGAGGCCAGCCTGATCGGTTTGCAGCGTTTTGCAGAGTTCGTCGTAGACCGCACGGCCCACGGCTCTGAGTTTGTCCCACGTTGCCATGGGGTTGTCTTGCTGGAAGGCAACGAGCGGAGCTGGAGTAGCCGAAGCTTTGAGAACCTTTTTCATGGCGCTGCTGCCGCTTCCCATTCCTGGTTCTCGATCTGCAGATCCGCCTCCAGCAGGGCAGGCTCCTCACCTTGATACAACTGATCCAGTTTCTGGCGAAGGGCTACGGCGCGAGGATCCATCCAGCGCCCTGTATAGACCAGTTCGAGGTACTCGTTGAGCTCAGCAACCTCATTCACGGGTGGACGGAGACTCTTCAGGCCAAGAACGGTCTGCAGAAGCCGTGAGCTTTCAGCGCCCAACGCACCTGCGGGTGCCCCGTAGCACTTGCCGTTATCAAGAATCCGAATCTGCCGCGAGTCCACCGTGCTCAACACCTCGGGGCTATGAGTGGCAACGATAAACTGAATCATCGGAAAGATCTTACGCAGTGAGGGCAGAATACGCTGCTGCCAGGCTGGATGGAGGTGTTGTTCAATCTCGTCAATCAAGACGATTCCGTAGGAAACAGACAGAGCATCCTCTGCATGAACCGAGTTAAGCCGCAAGCACCGAAAGGCTAGGTCCACAACAAGGGACACAACAGCTTGAACACCGCTGCTCATGGCACTGACAGGCAACCGCCCGTGCTCTGGATGGAACATAGACAGTTCCTCAAAGTCATAGCTGTACTGAAAGTGCGACCACCCTTCTTCCTCTAGGGCCGCATCAACCGCTGATTGAATACTATTGATGCGACGGCCCCAATCATCGGGTTCTCCTCTTTCAATCTGCTGGAACTTGGCTAACGTCGCCCGACCCACCCACTCTTGCGCCTGCTTGAAATTAGAAGATGTTGATAAACAGTCTTGATACCCATAAGACCGGTTCAAGCTGAGGACTTTCTTGCCAGTCGTATCCTTGTGGAGCTTCCAAAGCCTGCCTGGACCATAGTGGGCAACAACGGGCAAGATAAACCAGCTCTCAGTTAACCCCGAGTGAATACACGATTGATAGTCTCGTCCTCGTTCAATCAGGTCTGCGGCTTCCTTGACTGTCGTTTTGCGTTTCACTCCTCCCAACTCTCTCGCAACCTTGATCACCTTGTAATCAAAACCTGTGACAGGTAAGTCCCGCAGGACAATTTCCCCTTCAACTCGGATAGGCCAGTGCTCTTTGCCTCTGTCTGAATCCGGGGCCACACTTCGGCGGCAATCGAGAGGATCAAAACCACTAGATACTCCATAATCGAAGGCTCCCACAAAGGGGCTAATGAGAACTCTTATTGCATCCAGGATACTTGATTTACCCTGCCCATTGCGAGCCACTAGCACAGTCAGATCTTCCTCAAACGACACCTTCAGGTCTTCGAAGCGGCGGAAGTTCTGGATGTGAAGCTCGCGGATCAGCATGGGGATGGCTTCAGTTCAGAGGTGCTGGTCTTGGTGGAGCGTCGGCTGGTTGCAGGGTAGCCAACCCCACCACCCCCACCAGCGCTGCCGGCTGGGCTGATCGGGGTGTGGGCATACGGTGGCGTGTCATCGCAGGCGGATGCGGCCGGTGAGGAGTTCTTGCATCATGGCTTGCTTTAGGGCGCGGGTTTTGGTTAGTCTGTTTTCAAGAGTCTCAATCTCGGTTTCTATGTCAGATATAACATCGACGATAGCGTTCTGCTCGGCTAGGCCAGGATTGGCTACATCAAGAGCCTTTAGCTGGGACAATGAGATGCCCTTAACTGTGCTGCCGCCTCCTATCGCGTCAATCGCTGAAGCATTGGCCTCGAACCAGTAACAGAAGAATCTGGCCATTCCATTCTTCCCAAAGAAGATTGCTTTTAGGTCCTGATTGATCGCTACATCTGTTGCAAATATTACTGCTTTTCCCAGGGCCATCCTTGTCGATGCGATGAGTGTTCCTGCGGGTATTAGGTTGGCTGAGCTATTCTTTAGTCCATCTCTAGTTAGCCATTCCTGTGTCTGATTAGGTTGGAAGACAGTGAGATCCTTCACGGTTGCCCACGGGATCTCTCCTCCCCAGAATCCTGGGTTTGCTCTGCTTGGCGTGCCACCTCCGACAATCTTTTCGACGTAATCTCCTAGTTTTCCGGCCACCCACTCCCCCTCAAACCCCGGCAGCCGCCGCTTGCCGGTGAGCAGCTCCTGCATGGCAGCTTGCCTGATGCCACGCTTTTTGGCGATGCAAGCGGCAAGCTCCCGAATCAATTGATCGACATCAAGCAGCGCGCTGGCAATCGACTGCTGCTCGACAATGGATGGCAGGGGTACTCTCAGGGACTTGAAGTAGGGGAGACCGATTGTTTTAATTGTATTACCGATCGCGATCCTTTCGAGCTCAGACTTCATTGCCTGAAGGAGAAAGTAAAGATAATGATTATTCAGGCTTGGCCCGCAGTGCCAGGCCATGAAATGCTGGCTTACAGCCATTTCTTCGGCAAGCACAGCGCTTTTGCCAACTCCTGCGTCGCGACTCACGATGCAGCAGCCAGCCGGAAGAATATTGGCTGAAGAGTTGGCGATGCCTTTGGCTGTGATCGTAGCAGTCGTCTCGTTGATATAGTGATCGTCAAGGCGATGGGAATCGGCTAAGGAAACCCATTTGATATCTCCACCCCAATACTCAGGATGAGCCTTGTCCGGGGTGTGGCCACTTGCTCGCCTTGAGACGGAATCTAGGAGCACTACATCCCACTCCACCGGGATCACCCCCACCACGGTCTGCTTGTAGCCCGGCTTCAGTTCCATGCGAACCCCATCCGCTCCAGGTGGCCGGCCACCTTTGCCTCCAGCTCCTCCACCCGCTCGCTGATCACTGGTAGCGCTTCGCCGTAGCGCTCGCCTAGCTGTTTGAGGCGGCTGGTGAGCTGCTGGCTCACCCGTTCCACTTCGGAGGCCACCGCCTGCTCCAGGCTGGCCAGCCATTTGTCCTCCACCACCAGCTCGCGCACCTCGGCCGTCGTGAGATCGGCGTAGAAGCTGTAGACCTGGTCGTCGAGTTCGGCCTCGGCGATTTTGAGGACTCGCTTGATGCCTGGTGCTTCGCCATTGAGCAACATCCACTCATCCAGTGCGGCCACTTCCTCCTTGGCCTCAGGATCATGCTGGATCTCGAGGATGCGGGCATTCACGCAACCTTTGGTGCGTTTCTCCAGTTCGGCAAAGTATCCATCCTCGCCGCCGTGTTCCTCCTCCATCTCCGCCAGGCGGCTGCTGGTCTCCTCCAGCTGGGCACGGAGCTCCTCGATCATCTCCAGCTCATCCCCACAAAACCGCTCCGCCAGCAGCTCCTTGGGCACCAGATCACAGATCCAGCCCTTGTCCTTGCTTTTGCCCTTCTTGTCGGTTTCGATCACGCGGCTGGGCTCGGCCCTCCAGCCGTCGGCGCTGATCGCATACACGTCGTCCTGCATCGTTTCGGCCCACTGGTCGAGCAGCAGCTGGTACACGGCATAGGCATCAATCAGCGGCTGCCCTGGTAGTGGGCCAGCATGCCCTCGCTCAGCTCGCGGATCACCTCCTTGGGATGGCAGCCCGGCTCCAGAGCCAGCAGCTGCGCTGCCGCCCCCTGCTTCCAGGCCTGGAAATGCTCGGCCATCCCCTCCAGATAGCCGGCGAATTGGGGATGGGCCGTGATCGTGGCCTTCAGCTCCGAAGGCGGCACCGCCAGCTCCAGATAGCCGGGCCGCAGCGGCCGGAACAACGCTTCGCGCAGGTGTGGGCACACCTGCCAGTAGGCCTCCAGGGCGTCGATGTCGCGCTCGGGGATGCCGCCGCGCAGGTGGGCCTCGATGTCCTGCAGGTCTTCGGCCTCGCTGCTATCGATGTAGCGGGGCAGGTTGAGGTTGTAGTCGTGTCCGGCGATCTCCGCGTTGTTCACGAAGCGCGAATAGCCCGGCAGCTCCAGCTGGCGCGTGAACACATCCACGATCTTGTGGATATCGCGCTCGCGCAGGCGGTTCTTGGGGCCATCCTTGCTGAAGCCCTTGCTGGCATCCACCAGGAAGATCCCTTCGCGGTTGCCGGCCTCGCGCTTGTCGAGTACCACGATGCAGGCGGGGATGCCGGTGCCATAGAAGAGGTTCGCCGGCAGGCCGATGATGCCCTTGATCAGGCCGCGCTGGATCAGGTTTTTGCGGATCTCGGCCTCGGCATTGCCGCGGAACAGCACGCCATGGGGAAGGATGCAGCTGCCGCGACCCGTGCTCTTGAGCGTGCGCACGATGTGCAGCAGGTAGGCAAAGTCGCCCTGCTTGTCGGGCGGGATGCCGAAGCCCTGGAAGCGGCCCCAGGGATCCTTGGCTGGATTGAGGCCCGTGCTCCAGCGCTTGTCGGAGAACGGGATATTGGCCACCACATAATCAAACTGCTTGAGCTGCTCGCCGTCACCATTGCTTTCCAGCAGCTTGGGGTCGGCCAGGGTGTTTCCTTGCCGGATGATCGCGGTGGGGTTGCCATGCAGGATCATGTTCATCCTGGCCAGGCCACTGGTGGCCGCATCCTTCTCCTGGCCGTAGAGCGTGATCGGCGTGGGAGCCCTGGAGGCCACCTTGAGCAGCAGCGACCCCGAACCGCAGGTGGGATCGCACACCGTGGTGGCTGCCGTGGTGGGCTCTTTGTGGATCTCCAGCACTTCGGCCTTCACCCGGCTCACCTCCGAAGGCGTGAGGAACTGGCCCTTGCTCTTGCCGCTTTCAATCGCGAAGTGGCGCATCAGGAATTCATAGGCATCGCCGAGGATGTCGTCGTCATCGGCGCGGTTGCGGGAGAAATTGAGCGCCGGAGCCTCGAAAATCGCGATCAGATCCGTGAGCCGCTCCACCAGCTCCTTGCCGCTGCCCAGCTTGGCCTGGTCGTTGAAGTCGGGAAAATCGCTCTGGCTCAGCTGGTCATTGGCCTTCACCAGCGGCGCAATGATCTCCTTATTGATGCGATCGCCGATCTCGGCCTTGCCCTTGAGGGCCACGAGGTCGGCAAAGCCGCTGCCCGGCGGAATGATCAGCGGCGCATAGGGCTGGCCGGCATATTTATCGCTGATGTACTTCAGAAACAACAACACCAGCACGTAATCCTTGTACTGGCTCGCATCCATGCCGCCGCGCAGGGCGTCGCAGCTGGCCCAGAGGCTTGCATACAGCTCCGACTTGCGAATGGCCATGGACGGGGCTAAGCGGGCAGGGGCTGTGCGGCGAGTCTGCCCCAGCCTCAGCCCATCGCCACCACCGCCCGCTCACACCGGCCCAGCTCCAGCTCCAACAACGCCAGCAACTCCGTCCGTGAAGCCGGCAGCGGGAACGGCCCCTCCTCGTAACGCGCCTCCACCGCGAACACCTGCAGCGCCGCCAGCTGCGGATCGAGCGGCTGTTCCGCCAGGGCCGCCAGATCCTTCAGCTCATGCAGCCGCGGCGGCCGCCGATTCGCCAGCACGATCCAGGCCTTGAGCAATTTCTCCGCCGCCTGTTGGGCAGTGAAGCCCCAGTCCTCCTCCGGGTATTCCGCTTCCAGCCCAAAGCGCAGCGCCCGCAGATGGCGGCGCACGATGGCCAGCAGCAGGGCCGCGTCCTCAGCCGGCGACATGCAGCACCCGGCCCTCACGGGCCACATCCCCGAACACATGCCAACGGGAGCCGCTCAGCCGCGCGGCATCGGCGGCGCCGGCCACCACCAGATCCACCCCCACCCCCAGGGGGCCGAGCGCCTGGGAGAAGCGCTGCCAGCAGGCCAACTTTTCCGCCCCAGTGAGCTGCGGCTGGCGCACGATCACCGCCAGATCCAGATCGGAATCCAGCCGCGCCTCCCCCCGCGCCCGCGAGCCGAAGGCCACCACCGCCTGCACCTCGGGTTCAGCGCACAGCCGCGCAAGGGCCGCTGCGCAGCGCTGGGGATCCAGCCCCGGGCCCAGATCCAGCCCCGGTTCCAGCGCCCGGGGTGCGAGCCAGGGGATCGGCGGCGGCGTGAACGGCGGTGCCGCGGCTGATGGCGTGGCTGGGGAAGGGGCGGAGGCCATGGTCAAACGCTACCGCCGGATTCAGCCGCCGCCCAAACCACCTGTTGTTGCTGGATGTTCCGCATCCGATACGCACCACCCTCAGCCTCGACGACGACGTGCTGGCGGCGGCGTGAACGACGGTGCCGCGGCTGTTGGCGGGGCTGTTGGCGTTGGCGTGGCTGTTGGCGTGGGTGTTGGCGCGGCTGTTGGCGCGGCTGGAGAAGGGGCGGCAGCAGGATGGCAAGCGGTGGCTGGAGATGGTTCGGACCCCGATGTGATGAACGCGTCCCCCACTGCCGATGGGCTTGAGGCCCGCGCCAGGGCGCTGCTGGCACAGCTCAGCAGCAGCGAAAAGCTGAGCCTGCTGGATGGCGACACGCCGTTCTGGTCCGGCATGGCCGACATCGCCCTGCGCGATGCCTCCCACCGCCATCCCTGGCCGGCCGGCCAGGTGCCGCGCCTGGGGCTGCAGGGCTTGCACTTCGTCGATGGACCCCGCGGCGTGGTGCTGCGGGGCGGCGCCACCACCTTTCCGGTGCCCATGGCCCGCGGCGCCAGCTGGAATCCGGAGCTGGAGGAGCGCATCGGTGCCGCCATGGCACGGGAGGCCCGCAGCTTCGGGGCCAACTGGCTGGCGGCGGTGTGCGTGAACCTCCTGCGCCACCCCGGCTGGGGGAGAGCCCAGGAGACCTACGGCGAAGACCCGCTGCATCTGGCCTCCCTGGGGGCGGCGTTAACCCGTGGTATCGAGGGCCATGCGATCGCCTGCGTCAAGCATTTCGCCTGCAACTCGATCGACAGCTCCCGGTTCCTGGTGGATGTGCGGGCCGAGCCGCGGGTGCTGCACGAGCTGTATCTGCCCCAGTTCCGGGCCTGCCTGGAGGCCGGAGCCGGATCGGTGATGAGCGCCTACAACCGGCTAAACGGCGATTGGTGTAGCCAGAGCCACGACCTGCTCACCGCAATCCTCAACGACCGTTGGGGCTTCCAGGGGCTGGTGGTGAGCGACTTCATCTTCGGGGTGCGCGATGGCGTGGCCGCCCTGGAGGCCGGGCTCCACCTGGAGATGCCGTTCCCGATGATCCTGCTGGGCTCCCTGCCCCAGGCCCTGGCCGAAGGGCGCCTGGCCATGGCCCGGATCGATGACGCGGTGCTGCGCCTGCTGCGCCTGCAGCTGCGCATCCCGGCCGGGGCCTATCCGCCTTCATGGCGCCGCTGCCCGGAGCATCGGGCCCTGGCCCGCGAGGCGGCGCGGCAGGCGATCGTGCTGCTGCGCAATGAGCCTGTGGGGGAGGGGCAGCCCTTGCTGCCATTGCGGGATCTGCGCTCCCTGGCGCTGATCGGCGGCCTGGCGGATCGGCCGAACCTCGGCGATCGCGGCTCCTCCGACACCCGCCCGCCCGCAGGAGCGGTGGTGACGCCGCTGCAGGGGCTGCGGCAGGCGCGGCCGGATCTGCCGATCAACTTCAACGCTGGCCAGGACCCGGAGGCGGCCGCCGCCCTGGCGGCCCGCTGCGACGCCGCGGTGCTGGTGCTGGGGCTCGACTGGCGCCTGGAGGGAGAGCACATCCACCCCGGCGACATCGCCCCGATCCTGGCCCAGATCCCGCCGCCGAACTGGCTGCGGCGCAGCCCTCTCTGGCGATCGGCAGAGCCCGCCTGGCGGCGCATCACGGCGGCGATCGCCTGGCTGACGAGCTTCGCCTCAGCCCGGCAGGGGGGCGATTTCGCCGCCGGCGATCGCACCGACCTGGGCCTGCCGGCCGATCAGGTGGCGCTGATCCGCGCCGTGGCGGCCGCCAACCCGCGCACGCTGGTGGTGCTGATGGGCGGCGGCGCCATCCGCTGCGGCGACTGGGATCAGCTGGTGCCCGGCCTGCTGTTGCTCTGGTATCCGGGAGAGCAGGGGGGCCATGCCCTGGCCGACGTGCTGTTCGGCTCCGTGTCGCCCTCCGGCCGGCTGCCGTTCACGATTCCCAGCAGCGAAGCGCAGCTGCCGCCGTTCGAGCCCCGCGCCGAGCGGGTGCGTTACGACCTCTGGCATGGCTACCGGAGGCTGCGGCGCCAGGGCGAGACGGCGGCCTATCCGTTTGGCTTTGGCCTGTCTTACAGCCGCTTCGCCATCGCCGATGTTGCGGCCAGCCTGCCGAGCGGCCCTGAGGACAGCCCAAGCTGGCTAGAGCTGGCGCTCAGCGTCAGCAACGCGGGCCCCATGGAGGCGGCGGAGGTGGTGCAGGTGTATCTGGAGCCACCGGGCCTGCTGCTGGAGCGGCCCCAACACACCCTGGTGGCCTTCCAGCGCCTCAGCCTTGCCGCCGGGGAGCAGCGGCGGCTCGTCCTGAGGATTCCGCTGCGCCAGCTGGCCTGTTTCGATCCGCAGCGGGATGCCTTCGTGCTGGAGGGGGGCCTGCACCGGCTGGTGGTGGGCCGTCATGCGGAGGATTCAGGCCAGGCGGTGTGCCTGGAGCTGCAGGCCGCGGTGCTGGGCCCCTGAAAGCTCGCGCCGTCAGCTCCAACGGCCGAGGCAACGCCATAGGCGGGCACGGTTGTAGCGCTGCAGCAGCAGGCAGGGCAGGTTGAACGCCAGCCCGAACACCACGTTCACCAGCACCCCGGCCGGTGGCAGCCACAGGGCCGTGAGCAACCCGCCGGGCAGCAAGAGCCAATGCACCAGCTCAGCGCGCCGGGTTTCCAGCAGCAGGCGCCGCAAGCTCTGGGGATCGCGGCGCACCAGGGTGGCCTTGCGCACCCCGCCGGGCAGGGCGCCGCCGGCATCGGGGATCCAAGGCTTCCAGACCCGGATTCCCAACGGCTGCTTGGGCTGCGGGCCGGGGGATCCAGCGCGTCGACCGCCTGCCTGGCCGCCCTCCGCCGGGCCAGACCCCTGCAGCCACCGCGCCGGCACGGCATTGGCCAGAAGCCCCACCAACAGCGAGGCCAGCAGCCAGAAGATCAGCGAGCTCAGCGGCGGCAGCCAGACATCCGGCTGCGGCACCGCTCGCGGCGACAGGCTCAGCAGCAGCGCTGGCAGTGCGCTCAAGGGGTGCGCAAGCGCCCCAGCGGCCGGCAGCCCGGGGCAACGGCAAGGCCAAGCAGCCCCCAGAGCAGCGGCGACAGCTCCAGCCAACCCATCGACCGCCCGCCGGCACGTGGCGATAGGAGGCTACGGCGAGGCGCTGGTCAATCCCTCCGGGCCGCATCAGGAGCGCAGCAATTCCCGCGCGAGCGGAACCAGCGCCGCCCGGTCGCGCAGCAGCTGGGGATGGGTGAGCACCGGCAGCATCGTGCGCCCCCCCACCGGCAGCACGGCCCTCCAGCCGGGAAGCACCGCCAGGTCGAGAGCGGAATAGAAGCTGTGGCATTCGATCCGCCGCAGGCGATCGAGATCGCCATTGAGCCGCTCCAGCAGGGCGCTACCCCAGCGCAGATCGGCGATGCCGCTGAAGATCCGGCCAGGCCAGGGCAGGGCGGTGAGGGTGCCCTGCTGGGGGCTGCCAACACTCACGAAGCGGCGGGTTCGCTGGTGCCCACCCAGCAGCTGGATCCAGCAGCGGGCGATCACGCCACCGATCGAGAAGCCG
>JBIIIX010000397.1:0-2602 GCA_044234415.1 Cyanobium sp. | reverse complement strand
AGGGAGCGGGCCGGCGAAAGGGGGCCGAGGGCGCCGAGGGCGGAGGCCACCCTGGCGGCGAAGGAATAGGAGGTGCCGGACGTAGCTGGGAGGGTGGGGGTAAAGGCCCAGCTTTGGCCGGTCACAGAGGCGGCACCCAGCAGGGCGGAGCCGTTGTAAATGAGGAGCGATTCCGTCGCGGCCAGGGGAGCGGAGAGGCTGCCGCTGATGGTGGGTGTGAGGTCGTTCGTGCTGGCGCCGGGAGCCACCGTTCCTTGCAGCAGGCCCACGTTGTCGCTGATGGCGCTGATCAGCGCGGTGGTGGTGGGGAGGTCGTCGTTGCTGATCGAGCTGGTAGCGGTGGCGGTACTGATCACGGCCCCTCCACTGGCGTTGAAGAGGGTGACGCTGAAGCTTTCCGCCATCTCAACCTCAGCGTCTCCCGCGACTTGGATGCTGATCGTCTTGAGGGTTTGACCGGGGTCAAAGGTGAGCACACCGGCCAGCGGGCTCAGGGCTGTAAAATCAGATTCATTGGTGGGCGATACGCCGGTTCCGGTCACCTGCCAGGACACGCTGGTGGTGACGGAGATGTCACCAGTACGCCCAACCTGAAACTGGAAGGGCGTCGAGCCCGATTGCCCCTCCGGCAGCGTCGACTGCAACGCGGTGATGGAGATCCAGTTGCCGCCTTCAGGGGCCAGCAAGCCCGCCACATTGAGCCTCCCCCCTGTGACTGTTCGGCCGGCGAGGGAGGGTGTTGGCGTGACGCTCGCCAGCAATGCCGTGCGGATGTCCCCCGCGGTGGCGCCGGGATGGCTGGCGGCGTAAAGAGCAGCGGCTCCGGTGACATGGGGGGTCGCCATGGAGGTGCCGTTGTAGACGGCATAGCCTCCCCCTGGAACTGTGGAGAGGATTCCGGATCCCGGCGCCCCAAGATCTACCGTGGTGAGGCCATAGCTAGAGAAGCTGGAGAGACTCCCGGTATTGGTGATTGCGGCAACAGCAATCACCGATTCTTGAGCTGCTGCCGACACTCTTGGCGTGCCGACAAGCGTGCTGTAGTTGGAGGGGAAAGCGGGAGTGAGGTCGTTGTTGCTTGCGGAATTGCCTGCCGCCGCAACAAACAGAATGTTTTGCTTGGAGGCACGGATGATCGCCTCGTGTAAGGCTTGCGAATATCCTCCGCCACCCCAGGAATTGTTTGTGGCCACGAGGTTAAGGTTATGGCGTACCTTAAGGTCGGTGAGGTAGTCGAGAGCTTGGATGGCGCCCGAGATATAGCCACCGCCGCTGCCGATAAACTTCGTGCTGATCATCGAAACGTTCCAGTTCACCCCCGCTACTCCGATGCCATTCCTTCCCGTCGCGCCGATGGTGCCGGCGACATGGGTGCCATGGGCATCGCTAGAACCATCAAATACACTATTGTCGCCATTAAAGAAATCCCAGCCACGGCTATCGTCGATATAGCCATTGCCATCGTTGTCGAGGCCATCGATCGGATCAAATGGGTTGAGCCATAGGTTGTCTTTCAGGTCGGGATGGGACACATCAACGCCGGTATCGATGATTCCCACAAATACGGATTTATCGCCGGTATAGCCGCGATCCCAAGCCGTTTCCGCCTGGCTGCCGAAGACGTTTGTGGTGCCGGTTGGCCCGATCGGGAAGAGCAAATCCGAGCTATACATTCCCCACAGAGAGCCTGAGAGGTAGGAGGGGTCATTGCTCACCACCTGCGACCGCAGCGGCTGATCCACTTCCGCGTAGAGCACCTTGGCCGTCTGGCCATAGGCCTGCAACATCGCCTCTAGGCTGGTCGACTCCCCCGCTTGAATCACCTCCAGCGCCCCATCGCCCTGGGCCTCCATCAAAGCGGTGTGGATCAGGTCCAGGCGAAGGCCCCCCACCCGAGCCAGAGCATCGCTCCTGTCGTCATCGGTGGCGTCGCTGCTCCAGCGCACCAGGATCCTCGGCCGGGAATCAGGCCCATCGGAGGAAGGGGTTCCGGCCGGTGCCGGAGGGGCGTCGTCCGCGAACCCCATGGGCACCACCCTGTCGGAGGCGGCAACCGCTGGTGTCGTCGTCACCGGGGTTGGTTCGCCCAGGTGATCCATCGCTCCGGCGGCGGCTGGCGCTGAGGCGGTCGGCGCTAAGTCGGTGGGCGCGGCGAAGGCTGGCGCGGCGGCGGGTGGCCTCCAGAATTCCCCTGCGGCGGCGGGTGGTGGCCAATCGGCGGGGGAGTTGCCGCCGCCGGGAAGCTGGCCGCTCGCCGAGCCAGCCGCGGGGAGAGCGGGGCCTGGAAGGGGGGCTTGGGAGTTGGCCTCGTTCACGGCAGCGGTTGCCAGCCCTGCCACCGCACGGAGGGGCCTGGGCTGAGGGCGAACCAGGGGGCTGCTGATCCTTGGGCCTGGCTGCCGCCGCCACCAGCTTTCGCCCATCAGCGGCGGGATCAGCGCACGCTGGCCGAGGTGGCCGTGCGACAGCAGTTGCCGCAGCCGTTGATCGGCCGAGGAGTCCAGCTTCGGGGAGAGCGCCATGCCAGCCTTTCTTGGAATATCATCTGTGCCTTGATGATAGTTGGAGGCCCGCGCTTGTGCTCGAACCATTACGAATCCTC
>JBIIIX010000087.1:0-10329 GCA_044234415.1 Cyanobium sp. | reverse complement strand
TCAACAACAGCCGGTTTTCGCTGGCAGCCGTTCCAGCAGGTGTCTTAGTAGGAGTGAGGTGGCCAGATCTCCCACGGGGGCCATCCGTGCTGGCCCTCCATCAATCCACCCAGAGGTCCGCCAGCTCCACGCTCAGCCTGGGGCAATTCTCCCCGCCGTCGAGAACTCGCGCGATGCAAGCCGCTGCTCGCGGGTGAGGGGTAGGTCGGGGGGCAGGAGCACGGGGGCGGAGGTTGGTGGCGAGAAGCTCATCTCCCCATGGGTCTGCTTGCGAGAATGTAGGGCGAATTCACGGTGTGGCTCCGTAGGTGGTGGGTCATTTTTTCCGCAGAGCCGGAGACGAGGCGGCGGCCATCCGGGCTGAACGCCACAGAAAAAACCGCACCCGTATGGCCCTTGAGGGATCAGGCCTCGCAGCCTCGCCATACCGATCACGGCCGCGCTGCCAGCCAGGCGGAGAGCCAGCTCGTGAGCCACCCCCCGACCGGCGCGCTCATCGAACAACACCAGCACATCCGGACCGCTGGCCAGGGCCAGCCGGATGCTGGCGGCTTCCCCCTCATCGAGATCAGGCAATGCCGGTTCTCTGCCGGCGGTGGCCGTCGTTGCAACCAACCCATCCACCCCGTGGCCAGGGCGATCAGGGGGCTGGCGGTGGCGATGACGACTGCAGCCATTGCTCCACGGTATCGAGAACGTGATGGGTGTGGCCAAGGCGGCCTTGGAGGCCTCGGTGCGCTATCTGGCGGCGGAACTCGGCCCGGAGAAGCAGGTGCGGGTCAACGCCATCAGCGCCGGCCCGATCCGCACCCTGGCCAGCAGCGCCATCGGCGGCATTCTTGACATGATCCACAACGTGGAAGAGAAGGCCCCCCTGCGCCGCACCGTCACCCAAGATGAGGTGGGCGGCACGGCGGCGTTCCTGGCCAGCCCGCTGGCCAGCGGCATCACCGACCAGGTGATCGACGTGGACGCCGGCTACTGCATCACGTGGATGTAAGGGCCGCCGGGCCATCCAGCCAAGCCAGCCCCGCTGATGACGGCGCAAGCCTGAGGGATGCCGCCACGCCGCCGCGACCGCCAGCCCCGACAATACAGATATACTATGAGCGTTTCGCGACGGCGGGCTCGTTACGGTGGATTCAGCTGGTCAAGGTGATGAGCGTGCTGCCAAGGCGCTGCCCCAATCCCGCCCCTGGCTCGATGGCCAGGCGCTGAGCACGCTGATCGCCGCAGTTCTGCTGATCGCGATCTCGTACTTCACCAATTACCAAGCTGATGCCCTCTACCAACTCCGTTCTCTCCCCCTTACCGACCAGATCGGAGTATCTCTCCACCTTGCCGCTCTGGCGGCGCTGCTTGGCGATGCTCAACTGGCGACCCGTCTACGCCATCGAGCAGCAAACGAGGCTGCACGAGATCAGTTCGCTCGCCAGCGAGAAGCTGATGCTCGCCAGCGAGAAGCGGCTGCTCGACAGCGAGAGGCGTACGAGGCAGCTCGAGAGCGAGATCGCGCTGCTCAAAGAGAGCAACGCCAGAATCGCGCGCTACGAGCGGGAGCTCTTTTCCTGCTCGAACCCAGTCCCCTCCACCGACGATTCCTCGCCTTCATAGCCAGCGAGCTGGCCTCGGCGGCGGATCTCCCAGAGCAGGGCTGAGCTCACCTGCCGGGCCTGAGCTGATCAGATTGGGCCTGAGCTGATCAGATTGGGCCTGAGCTGTACGCGGCCGCGTTTCCGCAGCGGCTGCGGATTGCTTCCCTTGGAATGAAAAGCTTGCCGAACAGCGGCGCAAGGGCGATGACGAAGGCACAAGCGCAGGCCTGGCCAGCGCGGCGCCTGCCGGCGGAGTGGGAGCCAGCGGGGGCGGTGCTGCTGGCCTGGCCGCGGGCCGATGGCGACTGGGCGCCCTATCTCGAGGACGTGCGCGCCTGCTACCGCCGCCTGCTGGCGGCATTGAGCGCGTTAGCGCCGGTACTTCTGCTGGTGGACGAGCCGGAGCGGGTGCTGCTGGAGCTGGGGCCGGAGCTCGCGGCGCTGACGCGGCAGCCCTTCTCCCCGCCCCAGCCCGCTTCGGCAAACGGGTCTGGCGCCGGGGGGGCCGCCGCCAGCGGGCCATCCACCACGGGTTCCGCCTCTGGGGAACCCATCACCGGAGCGCTGGCGGCGCCGCGGCTGCGCCTGCTGGCCAGCCCGGCCCGCGACACCTGGACCCGGGACTATGGCCCGATCACGGTGCTGGAGCGTCAACTGGAACGCCCAACAACGGCGACTGGCGCGAGGACGACAGCCACGACGGCTGCCATGACGCCAGCTGTCGCCCGACCTGGATCCCGCAAGGAGCAGCCGCTGCTGCTCGACTTCAGCTTCAACGGCTGGGGCGGCAAGTACGCCAGCGCTGGCGATGACGCCGCCACCACCGCCTTGCACGCCAGCGGCGCCTTGGGTCCGGTGCCGCTGGAGCGTCACGCGCTGGTGCTGGAGGGGGGCAGCATCGAATCCGATGGCCTTGGCACCCTGCTCACCACCAGCACCTGCCTGCTGGCTCCGAGCCGCAACCCCCAACTCGACCCTTCGACGCTGGAGGCCGAGCTGAAGCGCCTTCTGGGGGTGGAGCGGGTGCTGTGGCTGGAGCAGGAGGCCCTGGCCGGCGACGACACCGACGCCCACATCGACACCTTGGTGCGCTTCTGCCCGAACGACACGCTGGTGTACGTGCAAGGCGAGCCGATCGCGCCGCTGGCCCACAGCGCTGCCCGGGAGCGCGACGCCGGCAGCCACAGCGGGGCACCCGGCGGCTCCGGCGAGCGGCGGACCCCGGCCGCTCACCCCCGCGATGCCCATGGCCAGCCGGGGGCTGCGTCGCCCGGATCTCCCCTGGAGCGCCAGCTGCGGGCCCTGCGCACAGCCGGAGGCCAGCCCTACCGGCTGGTGCCGCTGCCGCCTGGGCCGCCGCGCCACGCCCCCGACGACGGCCGGCCGCTGCCAGCCACCTATGCCAACGCGTTGTTCCTCAATGGCAGCGTGCTGCTGCCGGTGTACGGCGATCCGGAGCGGGACGCCGACGCCGTGGCCGCCTGGCGGCAGGCCTGCCCGGAGTGGCGCATCCAAGCGATCGACTGCTCGGCCCTGCTGCTGCAGCACGGCTCCCTGCACTGCGCCACGATGCAGATCCCGGCGGCGGTGTTTGGCTGAAGGCGCCGTTGTACCGCTCACTCCTGCCGTGCCCCCTCTCCCGTCAGCCTCCACCCCCCAGGCCGCCACCCCCCAGACCACCGCCGCGGCAGCCGCCACCGCTGCCAGCTCAGCCTGCACCGCCTCGGCCGCCGCTCTTTCAGCCGCGGCCGCCAACGCTCCGGCCCCGGCAAGCCCCGATCGCGAGCGGCGGCTACGGGTGGCGCTGTTGCAACAGCGTTGGCTCGGACAACCCGACGCGATGCGCCAGGCCACCGCGGCGGCGATGCGGCGGGCGGCGGCGGCGGGGGCCCAGCTGCTGGTGTGCCAGGAGCTGCAGGCGGGACCCTATTTCTGCCAGCGGCAGGATGTGGCCTTCCACGACCTGGCTGAGCCGATCCCAGGGCCCTCCACCGCGTTCTACGCCGAGCTGGCCCGGGAGCTGGGGGTGGTGCTGGTGCTCAGCCTGTTCGAGCGGCGGGCGCCGGGCTTGAACCACAACAGCGCCGTGGTGCTGGAGCGCGATGGACACATCGCCGGGATGTACCGCAAGATGCACATCCCGGATGATCCAGGCTTCCAGGAGAAGTTCTACTTCAGTCCTGGCGATCTGGGCTTTCGGCCGATCACCACCAGCGTGGGGGTGCTGGGGCTGTTGATCTGCTGGGACCAGTGGTATCCGGAGGCTGCGCGGCTGATGGCGTTGGCCGGAGCCGAGCTGCTGGTCTATCCCACGGCGATCGGCTGGGATCCGCGCGAGGACACGGGGGAACAGCAACGCCAGCGCGATGCCTGGATCACGGTCCAGCGGGGCCACGCGATCGCCAATGGCCTGCCCCTGCTGGCGGTCAACCGGGTTGGTCTGGAACAGGACCCGCTGGCGGCTGGTGCGGGCATCCGCTTCTGGGGCAGCAGCTTCGCCTGCGGGCCCCAGGGGGAGCTGCTGGCCGAGGCGCCGATCGAGGCCGAAACCGAGCTGCTGGTCGACCTGGATCTTGGGCGAAGCGAAACGGTGCGGCGCTGGTGGCCGTTCCTGCGCGACCGCCGCATCGATGCCTACGGCGATCTGCAACGGCGCTGGATCGGCCTGGAGCCACCAGGGCCCGGGGCCGGCGCCCGCTGAAGCCCGCCGCCGCTGGCGAGCCCGAACCCGGTTGGCGATGATCGAACCACCTCCTTACCGGCGCCAGCAGGCGCGGCCCCCATGCAGAACGGCAGCTCTGGCGCCCCGTCCCGCAGCGGCACCATTCACCGCGTCACCGGCGAAACCGAGGTGCGCGTGACCCTCAACCTCGATGGCAACGGCCGCTGCCAGGTGGCGACCGGCGTGCCGTTCCTGGATCACATGCTGCAGCAGCTCAGCAGCCACGGTCTGCTCGATCTGGAGATCCAGGCCCGCGGCGACACCCACATCGACGATCACCACACCAATGAGGACGTGGGCATCGCCGTGGGCCAGGCGCTGGCCATGGCCCTGAGCGATCGGCGCGGCATCCAGCGCTTCGGGCATTTCCTGGCGCCGCTGGATGAGGCCTTGGTGCAAGTGGCACTCGACTGCAGCGGTCGGCCGCACCTCAGCTATGGGCTGCTGATCCCGGCCCAGCGCATCGGCAGCTACGACACCGAGCTGGTGCGGGAGTTCTTCGTGGCGGTGGCCAGCAATGCCGGCCTCACCCTGCACATCCGGCAGCTGGACGGCGTGAACTCCCACCACATCGTGGAAGCTTGCTTCAAGGCGTTCGCCCGCGCCTTGCGCATGGCTGTCGAGCCCGACCCGCGCCGCGGTGGCGGCGTACCCAGCAGCAAGGGGGTGCTGGAGCGGGCCGGGGCCCAGGGCTGAGGGCGCGCCCAGGCCTCTGGAGGGGGTGGGGCTCGGCTGTGGGGTCCGCGCTCCTGACCGGCTAGGGCGTCGTTAAATTGGGGCATCTCTGCATCGCACCAGCTGTGTCTCGCGCTGTCGTTCCCGCCGTTGCAGCCGCGGCGGCGCTGCTCGCCTTCGCCGCCCCCGGCCGGGCCCTCGAAACCCCCTGCCAAACCGGAGCGGTCCAGAAGGGCGCCATCGCCGCCGTGGCGGCCCCCTGCAATGGGCCCTTAACCCCCTGCCAGCCGGTGGAGCGCCCCTGCCAGGACTGAATCGCGAGCGGTCCAGTCACAACTTCACATAGTGTTACGTGATGATGGGAGCACCGGAGATGGATCCGGTGCTCTTTTTTTGTGACGCAATGACCTCCACCGCCCCGTCCAGCCCGGCCCAGGCCACCTCGGCCAGCGGTGTGGCCACTGCCTCGCAATCGGCCTCGCAATCAGCCGCGCCGACAGTTACACCCACAGTTGTGCCCGCCGCCCGGGAGGCGGACGCGGCAACAGCCGCCACCTCGACGGCCAGCCCCGATCGCTTCGAGCGGGCCGATTGGGTGAGCGCCTACCGCAATGTGAGCGTCGAGCTCGACGATCTGCCGCTGACCGTGGCGCGCGGCGAAATTTCGGCGGCCCTGAGGGGAACGTTGTATCGCAATGGCCCGGGGCGGCTTGAGCGCGGCGGTGTGTGGTTCCACCACCCCTTCGACGGCGACGGCATGATCGCCGCGATCCGTTTCGCCGACGGCCGGGCCACATTGCGCAATCGCTTCGTGCGCACCGAGGGCTGGTTGGCGGAGGAAAAGGCCGGCAAGCTGCTGTATCGCGGCGTATTCGGCACCCAGAAACCGGGCGGGCCATTGGCGAACGTCTTCGACCTGCGGCTCAAGAACATCGCCAACACCCACGTGGTGCGGCTGGGGGATGACCTGCTGGCGCTGTGGGAGGCGGCCGGCCCCCATGCCCTTGATCCCGAGTCGCTCGCAACCCGCGGTCTGACGACCCTGAACGGCGTCCTCAAGCCGGGAGAGGCCTTCAGTGCCCATCCGCGCTTCGATCCGGGCCACCACGGCCAGCCGCGCCTGGTCACGTTCTGCCTGAAGACGGGACCCAGCAGCACGATCCGGTTGCTGGAGTTCGCCTGCGAGGACGGGCCGGATGGGGTCAAGGCGGGCCAGCTGCTGGCGGAACGGCGCGACAGCTTCCGTGGCTTTGCCTTCTTGCACGATTTCGCGATCACTCCCAATTGGGCGGTGTTCCTGCAGAACGCCCTCGATTTCAACCCCCTGCCCTATGTGCTGGGCCAGAAAGGCGCTGCCCAGTGCCTGAAATCACGAACGGGAGCCCATGGGCAGTTCTGGCTGGTGCCACGGCCCGGCAGCCCGATGGCGGGGCAGCCGCCGCGGCTGGTGCCGGCACCTGAGGGCTTTGTGTTCCACCACCTCAATGCCTGGGAAGAGGATGAAGCGGTGGTGGTGGAGAGCATCCACTACGCCGATTTCCCCAGCGTTGGCCCGGAGGATGACTTCCGTGACACGGACTTCGACGCGATTCCCGAGGGCTTGATCAAGCGCTGCCGCATCGACCTCGAGCGGGGCACGGTGGAGACCACCCTGCTGAGCGAGCGCTGCTGCGAGTTCGCGATGGTGCATCCGGCCCGCCAGGGCCTGGAGGCTCGCTACGGCTGGATGGCGGTGGCCCAGCGCCCCCAGGGCAACGACCCGCTACAAGCGATCGCCAAACTCGACCTGAAGACCGGCGAGCAACGGGTGTGGAGCGCGGCGCCGCGGGGCTTCGTCAGCGAGCCGATCTTCGTGCCCGATCCCGAGGCTGGTGGCGCCGAAGACGCCGGTTGGGTTCTGGTGCCGGTGTGGAACGGGGCCCGCTGCGCCAGCGACCTGGTGATTCTGTGCGCCCGGACGATGGCGGAGTTGGCGGTGCTGGAGCTGCCGTTGGCGATCCCCCATGGGCTGCATGGCAGCTTCGTGGCCCAGCCGCATTCCCAGCGGCAGGCCTAAGGCGGCACTGCCGTGGCCGCTGCGCCTCGGCACTGGCACCACACCGGCCGCTGCGGCCGTGTGGTGTTCACTTGGGGAAGGCCTGGGCTGGGGATGCCGCACTCCAGCGAACTTTGTGCAGCAGGCGACGCGGTCTCAATGGACTGCAAGCACGCAACCCGTCCGTCTCAGCGGACTGTGTTGAAGCGCATCTGGCAATCACCCTGCCCCAAGCGCAGCACCTGGCCCCGCGCCACTTGGTTCATCTGGTCGATGCTGAGGCTGCAGCCGTTCGTGGCGGACCTATTGGCGGCGTCGGCCGGAGCCGTGTTCTGGGGGTCGGCGACCAGAGGCGGGGAGGCCGGCCGCGGATTCGGCTTGGAGAGCTGCGCCACCAGGGCGGGGAGGGGTTGAAGCCGCTGCTGGGTCCAGGCCGGAGCCGCAGCGGAACACAGGGCAACCAGCGTTGCCAGGGGGAGTTTCCAGCGCCCGCCCGGCAGCCGACCTGGCCGACAAAACCAGGCCCGCTGGCCCCCGGCGGCACTCGGCCGCCTTGCGATCGCCCAGGCACAAGGCATCACGAATCTTCCACGGCCTGAAATAGTCCTAGCTATTGAACACAGCGGGCGCCGCACACCCTCCCCCCCAACCAACGCCCAGCCCGCCAGCCGCCCATGCCGTCTCGATCCGCGGGCCCCTCGCCCCGGGGAGCATGGGCCCATCGTTGATGGGCTCCCTGCGCGGTCCGGCTCCACTTCCGCCGGAGCCACGGCTTCACGCTGGGGCTTCACGCTGCGGCTTCACGCTGCCGAGGGCGCGGTAGGCGGAGGGCGCGACAGGGCCAGGGGTTGCCAACGCCGATCGAGGCTGAAAGGGCCGCCGGCCTGGTCGCGACCAGGGTCGCGGCGGGACGCCACTGGTCGAGGCGGAGACGAGCCGCCCCGGTTCCTGCCTACGCTTCCAAGCAGCCGACGCGCCTCCTGGCACCGGCTCGGCCGCCGCCATGCCCTGGTTCATCAAGCACGAGACCTTCCTGCGCCCGGCCTCCGAGCTGGCGCCCCATCGCGCCGCCCATCGCGACTGGGTGCTGGGGCTGCGGGCCGCCGGCACCCGCATCAGCAGCGGCTATTTGGTCGATGCGGACGACCGGCCCGGAGGTGGCGGCCTGCTGCTGCTGGAGGCACCGGATCACGCCCACGCCCTGGCGCTGATTGAGCAGGACCCGATGCTGCGCAGCGGCCTGGTGAGCTGGAGCCTGCAGCGCTGGGTCAGCAGCGTCGGCGACCTCGGCCTGGGCTGAAACAGCCGCGGCCGAGGTTGACGCTCGACAACAGATTCTGTTAAGATTAGTATGCCATGAGTGTTGGAGCCACTTTCTGGTGGTAAGCAAACTGGACCCGAGGAAGATTTTTGCGATTCCAAAAGTCTACGACTCCTACCAAAAGTTTGTTGGTGCACAACAGGATCGCCTGAATTTCCTCAAGAAAACTGTTGCCCCACTGGTAAAACATCGGGTTCTCGATGTTGGTTGCGGAACCGGGGTTAACTGCGAGGTGTTTCCCCAGCACGTCTCCTACGTGGGCTGCGATCTTAGCGAGAAATATATCAATCATGCCAAACAGCACTACGGCAATCGTGCAGAGTTCTACGCCGCCCCCGTCGGCGAACTGCAGAACCTAAATCTTGAGCCCTTTGACGTTGTGATCGTCATGGCCGTGCTGCATCATTTGAGCGATGAACAAATTATGAAGTTGTGCGATGAAGTTTCCGACCTGCTAGTGCCTGGCGGCCTAATGATTACCGCTGACCCCTGCTACACCACAGATCAACCTCGCTTTTCAAATTTTCTTACCTCTTTCGACCGCGGCCAGTTTGTGCGATTTCCTCTGCAGTATTCCAGCCTGCTCGAGCGGAAGTTCTCCAAAGTCGACGTCAAGATGCACCCCGGCAAACTACTGATCTTCCCCCACGCCGGCGTGATCATGCTTGCTTCGAAGTAAGCGCGAATGGAAGTAAGCCAATTGCAAGCTCCTGACAACTACGGTCCAAAGATAGGCCCCGAATAGGGGGGACTGCATCGCAATACCTCTCGCTCGGCAGAACCGCCACGATCGAGTTTACCCAGAGGATTCTCAACTGTTCTCTCATCGCTACCGGCCCTTCCCGCTGGGCTTGCCGATCGCCAACTGACACGTCGCTCAAGCAAGAACCTCTCGCGCAAACAAACAACGGCGAAGTCATCTTCAGGCATCAACAGCGCTGAATGACAGCCAAATTTGTCTACTGCTGTATGGCCAACAGCTAATCTAGGCCGCCAGGGCTGCTGGATCATCAAGCCTTCACGCCCCATCGCCTGATCTGGGCCAATCCCATCCGGGCCTTGCCCCCTGGGGTGCGGAGGCAATGGGGCTGGCTTTGCCACTGGAGAGGCGGCTGGAACTTGCCGCCGGCTAGCGCGGCGGCAACGCATCGATTGAAGAGCTCGCCAGGCTGCCAACCACAGCGCCTCAGCCGTGGACCGCGGCCAGCAGCTGACGCAATTGCGGTTCCAGCAGCGCGAAGGCCCGGCCGCGATGGCCCACTACCGCCTTCTCCGCCTTGTCGAGCTCGGCGAACGTGCGACCCAGCTCCGGCACCAGGAACACGGGGTCATAGCCGAACCCCCCCTCGCCCCGCGGTTCCTCCAGGATCTGGCCGTGGCAGTGCCCCTCCACCTCCAGCCGGATCGCGCCGGAGGGGTCGGCTACGGCCAAGGCGGCGCGGAAGCGGGCGCCGCGCTCCGGCGCCAAACCGGCGGCGGCCCGTTGCCGGCCGTCCTCGGCCAGCTCCCGCAGCAACCGGGCGATGCGTTCTGGATCGCTGGCGGCGTAACGGGCCGAGAACACGCCCGGAGCGCCGCCGAGGGCCTCGACCTCCAGCCCGGAGTCATCCGCCAGGGTCCAGCAGCCGCTGGCCTGGGCCACCGCCTCAGCCTTGAGGCGGGCATTGGCCGCAAACGTGCTGCCGGTCTCCTCCACCTCCAATCCCGGCGGCTGGGGACGGATCTCCAGCGGCAACGCCGCCAGCAGCGCCGCGAACTCCCGCAGCTTGCCAGGGTTGCCCGTGGCGATCACCAGCGCCGTGGGTAGCGCCACGGCGCTGGCCTCAGCCGCGGCGCACTCGGATTGCCCTCGCTCGCCAGCCGCGGGCGTGAACGGATCAGTGGCCATCGGCCTGCCTCCAGAGCGACATCAACGCCATCCCATCACCTCGGCATGACCGTCGCATCGCCACACCCACATCGCCACAGGCGCATTGGCACA
>JBIIIX010000396.1:0-2608 GCA_044234415.1 Cyanobium sp. | reverse complement strand
AGATCAGCTGGAAGAACAGGTGTCCGGCCTGCGGTTCGAGCGGCAGATAGCCCAGCTCATCGATGATCAGCAGTTTCGGCTTGCTGTACTGCGCCAGCCGCACCTCCAGCGTCCCCTGCTGCTGGCCTTTCACCAGTGAGCCGAGCAGCTCCATCGCTGTCGTGAACTGCACCGTGTAACCCCGGGCAACGGCCTCACGGCCCAGCGCCACCTCCAGGTGCGTCTTGCCCACACCGGGCGGACCCAGCAGCACGGCGTTGTCGCCGTTGGCCACCCAGCGGCAGGTGGCCAGATCACGAATCTTGCCGGGGTCGATCGAGGGCTGCGCCTCGAACTCGAATCCCTCCAGGGTGCGCACGAACGGGAAGTGGGCGATGGTCATGGCCATCGACAGCCGCCGCTGCTCCTTGCTCGCCACCTCTGCGGCACACAGCCAGGCCAGGGCCTCGCGCAGATTCAGCTGCCGTCTGGCCGCCTCCTCCAGCAGAGCGTCGAGCTGCTCACGGATCGCCCCCAGCCGCAGGCGGCTGAGCATCCCGTCGAGATCCTCCACCAGCTGGGTGATGTCGACAGCCTCAGCGGCGGGAAAGGTGGTGCCCGTGGTCGCCGTTGCCGGTTGCTTGCTACGTGTCATCAGCCCACCTCCGCTACCACGGCCGCGTAGTCACTGAGCGGCCGGGCCAGTGAGGAGCGCCGCACCGACTCCAGCTCCACCACCGCAGCACCAGGTCCGCTGCCTGCTTGGGCGGCCTCGATCGCCCGCTGGGGCACCAGACCGGCCCAGTGGCCAGCGATCACCTGACGGCTGCGCTGATTGGCCGCCTGGCGGCTATGGCGCGCCACGATCCGGCCGCCCTGACGGATCAGCACCTGTTGGTCGCGGATCTGAACCGTGACGTTCTGGCGCACCAGCGCCGCGGGCACGCTGTACCAGTTGCCCTCCACCTGCACGCAGCAGTCCTTGGCGACACGGCGGCTGAACTCCTGCTCCGCCAGGTACGACGGCTTGCCGTTCAACGCCATCAGCGCCGATGCCTCCGCACGCTCGAACCGCTCCAGTGGTCGTTCGCCCGTGGTGCCGTGGATCCGCAGGTCGGCGATCTCTCGGTTCCACCACTCCAGATGGCCCTCCATCTGGCCCCAGGTGTCAAAAGCGTGCCCGGCGATGCCGCTGCGTTTCACATACCCCACACCCCGCTCATCCTTCCCCTTGGTCTGGGGCCGGCTGGGCCAGCAGGCCTTGGCGGTGAACCCCCAGTGCCGGGCAAAGGCGGCGAACACCGGGTTGATCACCAGCTCCCCTGCCCGGGGGTTGTGGTACGTGATCAGCGCCTTAGCGTTATCGACCAGCACCTGCTCAGGCACTCCGCCCCAGAAGCGGAACGCCTCCTCCAGGGCCTGCAGCCAGTGGCGTTGCCGCTGGTGCCGGAACACCCGGATCAGCTGACGCCGTGAGTACCCCAGGGTCAGGACGCAGATGTGCACCTTAGTCCGCACCCCGCCGATCGGCACCCACAGTTCGCCGAAATCCGCCTGCAGCTGCTTCCCCGGTGGCGTCTCGTAGCGCACCGTCGCCTGGCGGCTCTGCCGCAGTGCCTCCCGCCAGGCCTGCACCGCACGCTCCACCGTCCGCAGGCTTACCTCGATGCCCTTCTGTTTCAACAGCTCCTGCCGCACCACCTCCGCATTGCCGTGGTGCTGCTCGAACTGCTGCTGCAACCACTCCCGGTGCCCATCCAGCTGGCCGGGGCGATTGGCCCTGCGGTAAGGCTGCCACTCACCCAGCCGCAGGTACCGATCCACCGTGTTGCGCGCGATCCCAAGCTCGGCTGCGATTCGCCGCCGGCTCCAGCCGCGCTCCAGCAGCTGGCGCATCACCAGCACCTCCTCCGGGGTGTGCATCGCGCCCTCCAGCGCTGCCAGACCCCGTGGTGCTCCAGCCCGGCCGGTACGGCACGCGCCAAAGCCGACGCCGGCTGTTGATCGCGGCACCGGCTCCGTCTCGGCCGGGACCAGTGGCACCTGCCCGGAGACTGCTGCACTCCCTTCCTCGGCCTCCAGCTGGCTCAGTTTTCGTGTCGCCTCTGGCTCAGTTTTCGATGTCGCCTGACAAGCTTATCGGGTTTCGGTTGCTGAAACCAGTTGCCCCGCAGCGGACCTGGCTTTTTCAGGAGGCCCCGTTGATGACTACCCATCAACCCTGGACCAGCGGCTGATCGTGGCCTGGTGGCTGGGATTGCCCGCCAGCCAGATCAAGGCGGCCTGGGTGCGGTTGCTCACCTGCAGTTTCTGCAACAGCACATGCACATGGCTGCGCACCGTGCCCTCGCCAATCCCCAGCTTCTGGGCGATGGCTCGGTTGTTGTCGCCAGCCGCCAGGCAAGACAGCACCTCCCGTTCCCGTTGGGTGAGGCCGTTGAGCCGCTCGCGTTGCTCCGATGTGGCGATGGCCTGAAGGGGATGCGAGCGCTGCAGGGCCGCTGTGGCCTTCTGATCCCACCAGCTGGCCCCCGCCAGCAGCGAGGCCAGCGCCAGCTCCACCTGCGCCAGGGCCCGCTCCTTGTGCAGATAGCCACGGGCGCCAGCCTCCCAAATCCGTTGCACCCAG
>JBIIIX010000395.1:0-2612 GCA_044234415.1 Cyanobium sp. | reverse complement strand
GCCGCTTCTGCCCTTGGCCAGCCCCACCAGCCTGCCCCCCTTCGCCGGCCTGGTCCTGGGGGTGACATTGTTCATCGGCGGCTCGCTGCAGGTGTTCGGCTTTACCGCCGGCGCCGCCCTGCTCGTGTCGCTTGTGTTGTCGCTGCTCACCGGCGGCGCGATGTGGGCCCAGCTGGAGCGCCTGATGACCCAGGTGCAGGAGGGCAACTTCCGAGCCGTGGATTTCGACAACTTTGATCAGTTCTTCTAAGCGGCCGCCTGGCCGCCTTTGAGTGGCACAGGTCGGAGCCCTGTTGAACAGCCCGTTGCAGAGGCTGCGCAGAGATGATCTCCGGCCAGGCCCTTCACACAGGCCCTACAAAGCGGCCCTTCAGTGCGGCCCTTCAGCGCCTGATTTCAGCAACTGGTTTCAGCGTTGGGGCAATGCCTGAGCAAGCGGCGCTGGTCTCAGCGGTTGGGGCGACACCAGGCTGAACCCCTGGGCCTGTCCCAGCACCGGGGCTTGGGGAAACCACTGGCTGCGGCTGGGCTCATCGAGCAACAGCAGCGGCGTCGCCGTCTCCTTGGCCTGCAGATCGGCCAGCTGGGCCGCGCTGGCGGGCAGCACCGAACAGTGGCAGTACCAATCCAAGCTGGGTCTGCCGCCCGGGTAGGTCATCAGCACCGTGCCGTGGGGACGCACATGCCGGCGCAGCAGGGCGGCCACCGGCCGCACCTCGAACGATTCGGCCAGCTCCCACAGCCAGTGGGGTGAACTGAACAGGGCCAGCATGGCCAACAGCTGGCAGGCCAGCAGGCTGACGACCAGGGCCCGAGGACGGCCCAGCAGGGCAAACAGGGCGCTGAGGGCGAAGCCAAGCGTCACCAGGCTCACGGCCGGCAGCCAGCCGCCCTGCCCCGGCAGCTGCCGCAGGCTCAGCATCGCGGCCAGGCCGATCAGGGCCAGCAACGCCCAGAGCGCCTGCCAGAAGGGATGCCGCAGCAGGGTTGAACCGCGCCAGGCCTGGGCCAGCGGCAGCGCCGCGGCCATGGCCACGAACGGCAGGAGGGGCAGGATGTACCAGGGCAGCTTGGTCTGGGTGATCGAGATCGCCAGCCCATACAGCCCCGCCGGCAGCAGCAGCAGCCGGCAGCAGCGCTCCTGGCCCTGGCGCCAAGCTTCCCGCACGCCGAGGCCGGCGAGCAGCAGCCAGGGGAAAAGCCCCTTGATCAGTTCCGGCACGTAATACCAGAAGGGTTGGCTATGCCCTTCGATGCCGCTGGCCACCCGCTTGCTGAGCTGCTGTTCGAAGCTCAGGGCCAGATAGGCGCTGCCGTATTCGCGCACCTGCAGGCCGAACCAGAGCAGCGCGGGGGCCAAACCCAGCGCCAGCCCGAGGCCCAGCCATGGACAGCGCAGGGAGGCCAGGCCGCTGTCGAACACGCTGAAGGCGAGCACCATCAACAGAAACAACAGGCCCAGGGACCCCTTGCAGAGCAGGGCGGCTCCGAGCCCCAGGCCGATGGCCAGCCGCCAGGGCGGGCGATCCTTGCCGAGCACCGCGCCGAGCAGCATCACCAGCAAGAAGGTGGTGCTGGGGCCATCCATCATCACCAGCCGTCCCAGCCGGGCGGCCGGCAGCACGGTGATCAACACGATGGCGGCGATCACCGCCATGTCCCGTCGCTGGGAGACCTGGCGGGCGATGGCGTAGGTGAGTGGCACGGCCAGCGCCGAGACGAACGCGCTGGGCCAGCGGCCCGCCAGCTCGCTCAGTCCGCCGATCTGGAAGCCCAACGCCGTCAGCCAGAACAGCAGCGGCGGCTTCACCAGAAAGGGCTGATCGAGGTAATGGGGATGCAGCCAGTCGCCGGTTTCCAACATCTCGCGGGCGACCACCGTATAGAAGCCCTCATCCCAGTCGCGGAAGGGAACATCACCGAGCTGATGCAGCCACACCCCCATGGCCAGCAAGCTCACCAGCAGGGGGGCGAGCCAGTCGGCGTAGCGCCGCAGCCAACGCTGCCAAGCGGGCTCCTGTTTGGACTGGGGCAGCGGATCCGCCGGCGCGGTGCGCACTCGCCGCTGCGGGATCAACATCGGCGGGGGCAGCGTCTGCGGATCAGGATCGCAACCCGCCCGCTCACACGGCCAAGTAGCCCTCCAGTTCCTGGGAGCGGCTGCGGATGCCTTCGAGGGCGCGGCGTTCCAGATTGCGGGTTTTGTCGCGGCTCATGCCGAGGTTGCGGGCGATCGAGGTGAGGCTCATCGGCTCGCCGCCGCCGATCCCGTAGCGCAGCCGCAGGACCTTGCCCTGCAGTTCCGGCAGCTGGGCCACGAGTCCCTCAAGATCGTTGCGCAGGCACTCGCCATCGACGACGTCGCTCGGTCCGACCATGTCGGAGGCGAGCAGGTCGAGCAGCTCCGTGTCCTCAGAATCGCCCACCTTGGTTTCGAGGCTGAGGGGCTGGCGGGCGCGGCAGAGCAGGTCCTTGACCTCATCCTCTGGCATGTCAACCGCCAGGGCCAGTTCACTGATGGTGGGGGTGCGGCCCAGCTCCTGACTCAGCTCACGCTGGCCTTTTTTGAGTTTGTTGAGTGACTCGGTGATGTGGATCGGCAGACGGATGGA
>JBIIIX010000393.1:0-2621 GCA_044234415.1 Cyanobium sp. | reverse complement strand
AGCGCCCTCTGACTTGCTCCACCGCTTCAGAGAAGCTGTTGGCTTTGTACAGCGAGGTGATCTCCATCTCGTTGGCAAAGAGGATGTCGACATGACCATCCACCAACTCCAGAAAACTGTCGCGGTGTCGATCGACGCAAAACGCATCGGAGAGGGAGAGGGCCACCTGGCCGCCGCTGGCGCGAGCGGTTTCAGCGGCGGCGATGAAGGCGCGCTTCGCCGCCTCGCTATCCCAGAGGTAACCCTCCAGGTAGAGAATCTTCGCCTTGGCCACGAGGTTGAGATCCAGATCCGAAGGGTCGAGCAGCACAGATGCCCCCAGGAAGGTGCACATCGTGCGCTGGGCATCCGGAGTCACCAGGATCAGACAGCGGGCGGTCGTGGGGCCTGAGCTGGCTGGCGGCGTTTCGAAGTGGGCGCCAACAGCGCGAATGTCGTGGCTGAAGATGGTGCCCAACTGGTCATCGCGAACCCGACCGATGAAGCCAGCCCGGCCACCCAGCTGAGCGATGCCGGCGAGGGTGTTGGCGGCTGACCCTCCGGAGGTTTCCAGCCCAGGGCCGACGCTGGCGTAGAGGCGCTCGGCCGCGGCTTCATCCACCAGGGCCATGGTGCCCTTGCTGAGCTGATGGGCCTCGAGCACATCATCGTCCGCCTGAACCAGAACATCGACGATGGCGTTGCCGATGCCGACGACATCGAATGGCGCGCTGGGGGTGGTGGGCATGGGAGTGGGGGAGATGGGGTGTGCCCTCTGGCGGGGGCCTGGGATTCAGACGCTGAGCAGAGCACGTTTGGGGCCGTGGATCGGATCCTCGACCACGATGGTCTGCTCGCGCTGGGCACCGAGCGACACAATCGCGATCGGCACTTCCATCAATTCCGCCAAAAAGTGCAGATAGTTCCTTGCCGTGGCGGGAAGATCATCGAGGCTGCGGCAGTCAGCGGTAGAACATTGCCAGCCGGGCAGGGTGTCGTAGATGGGGCGACAGCGGGCAAAATCTTCGGCGCTGCTGGGGAAATGCTCGATCCTTTCACCCTCCAGCTCGTAGGCCACGCACACTTGGATGGCATCGAGTTCATCGAGAACATCCAGCTTGGTGATCGCAAGGCAGTCGAGGCCATTCACCTGAACGGCGTAGCGTCCGATCACCCCATCGAACCAGCCACAGCGCCGCCGCCGCCCGGTGGTTGTGCCGTATTCACCGCCCCGATCACAAAGATGGTCATTGAGGCTGCCCTCAAGCTCGGTGGGGAAGGGACCTTCGCCGACGCGGGTGGTGTAGGCCTTCGCCACACCGATGACGCGATCGATCAGGGTTGGGCCGACGCCAGCACCGATGCAGGCGCCTCCCGAAATGGGGTTTGAGGATGTGACATAGGGATAGGTGCCATGGTCAAGATCAAGGAGGGTTCCTTGTGCCCCCTCAAAGAGAATGTTCTTGCGAGCACGCGCCGCTTCGTGAATCGTGCGGGTACAATCCACTACATGGGCTGCCAGGCGGCGGCCGTATTCCGTATACTCTTCGAGTACAGTTTCGGGATCAAGTTCCTGGAGTCCGTAAATCTTGGACAGCAACTCATTCTTTTCGGCCAATGGGCCGAGCAATCGATCGCGAAGTCGTCCCGAATCGAGCAGGTCGATCACCCGAATGCCATTGCGCTCGGATTTGTCAGCGTAAGTGGGACCAATCCCCCGACCGGTGGTGCCAATGCGTCGGTCGCCACGGCGTTGTTCCATCGCCTGATCCAGCAGGCGGTGGTACGGCATCGTGACATGGGCCGTGGAGGCCAGTTTCAGGCCCGAGACGTCGATGCCGTAATCAATCAACATATCGATCTCGCGCAGCATCACGCCGGGATCCACCACCGTGCCGGCGCCGATCAGGCAGGTGGTGGATGGGTAGAGGATGCCGGAGGGAATCAGGTGCAACTTCAGAACACGATCGCCAACAACAATCGTGTGCCCGGCGTTGACCCCACCCTGATAGCGCACAACCACATCAGCCGAGCGGCTGAGCAGATCGGTGATCTTTCCCTTCCCCTCGTCACCCCACTGTGCACCGATGACGACAACGTTGGCCAAGAATGGAACGGCCTGCGGCCGCTTTCGAGCACAAACGAAAAGTTTCTCAGATCAGGGGGCCTTCCGTAAAGCCGTCGCTCAGGTGCCGCGCACCACACCGGCCTCCGCTTGCCGCAGCTCTTTGTCGATCCGGCTGCGCAGCGCCTCAGGTAGGGGGCGGTTGGGATAGTTGGCGTAGTGTCCGGCCAGAGAGTTGAGGGCCGTCTGCATGGTCGTGAACGAGGCCAGGCCGTTGACGCCATCCCTTGGCCGATAGCGGGCCGTGTAGTCGTTGATCAGCGCTCGGACCTGGGTTTCAGCTTCGCTTCGGCCCGGATCATCGGCCGCCAGGGCGATGGCGCTCTCAAGAACCTGGGCCACCTTGACGGTGTCGTTCACATAGTTGCCGCTGAGCAGGCTGGAGGAGCTGCAGGCGCTCAGGGAGAGGCCCAGCCAGAGAGAGAGGGGCAGCAGCAGGACGAGGGCAGGGCGAACCAGCAGCCGACGCAGGAAGGCGATCAAGGCAAGGAAGGCGTACCAACCAATTCTAGGCCGC
>JBIIIX010000394.1:0-2621 GCA_044234415.1 Cyanobium sp. | reverse complement strand
GATCGCCACCGAGCTGGGTCTTGGGCCGGTGCTGGTGTGGTCGATCACGCCGCGCTCTCGCCTCCTGGAAGACGGCCTGTACCGCTACGACGCCCTGGCCAGGCTGCAGCAGGCGGATCTCGACCGCAGCGCTGAAGCGGCAGGCCAACCGCGCCAGCCGCCGCGGATCGATTCCTATCTGCGTCTGGGTCCGGTGGGCACCGCTTTTCTGCCCTCGCGTTGGCCGCGGGTGCTGCTGATCGATGAGATCGACAAGGGTGATTTGCAACTGCCCAGTGAGTTGCTGCATCTGTTTGAGGAGGGGCGCTACGAGATCAGCGAGCTCACCCGCGCCCACAGCCCTGAGGCTGGCGGCAGCCACACGATCCGCACTGCGGACGTCAAGGCGTCAGACGACAGCCAGGAGCCGGGTGAGGTTCCCTGTGATGTGACGCTGCGCAGCGGTTTTGTGCGCTGCCGTGAATTTCCGATTGTGGTGCTGACCAGCAACCGGGAGCGGGAGTTTTCGCCGGCCTTCCATCGGCGCTGCATCCGCGTGGGCATGCCGCCGCCGGATGAAACGGCATTGACGCCGATCGTGGAGGCCCACTTCAGCGAGGAGCATTTGGGCACGGTGCCCCCCAAGGCCCTCCGCGAGGAGATCCAAACCTTCTTGGGCGTGGATGGCGACGGAGCGGCCGGCGGCGGCGAAGGCCCGGGCGCGGCGCCCGCCGCGGCCAGCGATCGCGCCGTGGACCAGTTGCTCAACGCCTTGTTCCTGCTCACCCGCAACAGTGCGGACGGCCCCAGCGACGCCCAGCAGGATGTTTTGCGGCAGATTCTCTATCGCAACCTCAGCGACCCCAGCGACGACAGCGACGCCAAGGGGCCTGGCCGTTCTGGCTGATGGGGCAATCCGCCGACCCCTTGGACGCCTTGCTGCGCAGCCTGCGCCAAGGCCATCAGGAGCTGCCGCAGCCGCATGAGCCGCAGGCAACACCGCTGACGCCGCTGGAGCTGGCGGAACTGCTGTGGCTGGCGCCGCGGCTGCCGTCGCAGGCCAGCGCCAACCGCCGCGTTCCGGCGCGGCCTGCTCCCAACACAGAGGACAAGCCTGCACGGGCTGATTCCCAGCTTGCGGAGGCCTCTGCAGCCCTGCGGGACTTGCGGCCGCCCAGCTCCAGCGACACGGATCCCCTGCGCCACACCCGCCCCACCTTCTTCCCGGATGAACCCGTTCGCCCTTGCGGCGAGTCGATGGCCGCTGGGCTGCTGCCTGATCAGCTCCTGCCCAGCGAGGCCGATGTGCAAGCGCTGTTACCCCTGCGCCTGCAGGACGTTCGGCTGATCCGCGACCCCCAGCCCTTGCAGAAGGCCCTTGCTCCCCTCGCCGAGGCGGCGGCGGCGCTGCCGTGGGCTTCCCCGGCGCCGCGGCGCCGGCTTGATGAGGAGGCCACGGTGGATGCTTATGCCCGCAGTCAGCGGCTTTGGCCGATCTACGCCACCCCGCGGGAGCCGCCGCTGCGCCTGCTGTTGGTGGTGGATCGTGGCGTGTCGATGCAGGTGTGGCAGCGCTTGGCCGCTGAAGTGGAGCAGCTGTTCAGGCGCTCCGGCGCCTTCTCGAATGTGCGCGTGATCTGGCTGGAGCGCGCCCGGCCGGATGGGTTGAGCGCTGCTAAGGCCAGCGGCGCTGATGAGCAAGTGGTGCTGGTGCTGAGCGATTGCGCTGGCCAGCACTGGTGGCATGGCGACGCCATGCACGGCCTGCTTAAGCAACTCAGCCGGCGCATGCCGACGGCGATCCTGCAGCTGCTGCCGCCGTGGATGTGGCGACGCACGGCGCTGGGCATTGGCGGGATCGGGGCCATCACGAATCACCAGCCGCTGGCCACGAATGCGTTGTACCGCCGCCAGGCGCCTCCCGCTGGGCCCACCGCATCACGCCAGAACGTTCACCCCTTTGTGGTGCCGTTGGTGCGCCTTGATGCGGCTGGGCTGGCGGGTTGGAGCCGGCTGGTGCTCGGGCAGGGGCACGGCACGGTTAGCGCCGTTCTCCTGCCCGAGGCATGGCCCCAGGTGCGCATCAACGCCGCGAAGCGTGAGCCCGTGGCCAGCGCGGAAGAGCAGGCGCGGCGGCAGCTGCGGCGCTACTTCCAGCGGTGTTCGGGGCCTGCTGAAACCCTGCTGCGGGTGCTGGCCGCGGCCCCGGTGTTGACGCTGCCGGTGATGCGCCTGCTGCAGTTGGCGATGGTGCCCGAGGGCGGGCCGTTGGCGATGGCTGAAGTGCTGCTGAGTGGTTTTCTCGAGCGGGTGGCGGCGGATCCGCCGCAGCCCCACACCGGCCGGGCTGATTGGCGCCAGATCGACCGAAGTCAATTTGTTGTCTCGCCAGCGGTGCGCTCCGTGTTGCTCGACAGTTTGTCTGGCCCGGAAACGGCCGAGGTGTTGCAGCGGGTGAGTGCGTTGATCGAGGAACGCTGGGATCAGTGCGAGGGAGTGCCGCCGTTCCAGGCCTATCTTGCCGATCCCTCATTGCTGCCGCCGGATCAGTCGAAGGCCATGGCCCCGTTCGCCCAGGTCACTGCGGAGATCATCGCCCGGCTGCCTGGGCCTGCGTATCAGCAACTGGCCGAAACCTTGCG
>JBIIIX010000392.1:0-2624 GCA_044234415.1 Cyanobium sp. | reverse complement strand
CCGAGTCGCCGCCTGTCGTATCGCCTCCCTGCGCCAACTGACCGCCTTGCCCTTCGAGCATCACGCCGCCGCCCAATGCCTCACCCTGCCAGGTCCACCCGCGGCGGATGAACGCCATGGGCTCGTGGCGGTGGTCGCCGGCGGCAGCAGTGATCTGCGGGTGGCCAGCGAAGCCCGGCTGGCGTTGGCCTGCCATGGCGTCGCCACGGAAATGGTGCTGGATGTTGGCGTGGCCGGGCTGCACCGGCTGCTGTCCCGCTTGGAGGCGTTGCGCCAGGCACGGGTGTTGATCGTTTGCGCCGGCATGGAGGGAGCCTTGCCCACCGTGATCGCCGGCCTGCTGCCCCAGCCTGTGATCGGCGTGCCAGTGAGCGTGGGCTACGGCGTCAGCGCAGGTGGGGAAGCGGCTCTGCGGGGCATGTTGGCCAGCTGCGCCCCGGGGCTGAGCGTCGTCAACATCGATAACGGCTACGGAGCGGCGATGGCCGCGATGCGCATTCTGCAGTCGTCAGCACAGGGCTCCTGCCCCAAACCAGTGGACTAAGGCTTGCTGGCGTTCGGCCCAGCAGGAGAGAGAGCTGGGCCGGGGCTTGAGCTGAAGCCTGGGGCGGGTCAAGCCCCGGCCCAGCTCAAAGATGCTGAAGGCTCGGGTACTGGGTCACGAGTTCGGCGGAGCTGAGCGATTCGCCCTCACCCTCCGGCTGCCAGATCACCTCCAGCGCCAGGAGGTCATCGGCAGCCACTGAGCCCAAGCGCTGCAAGCTGTCGCGCAGCTGATCGGCGGTGGCGGCAGCCGGCAGTTGCAGGCGGCGGCGGCTGGCCACCAGCAGGGTCACCACCAGGTAATCGCTGGCCGCATCGCTGCTGCCCGCTGCCACGCGACCAGCACCGCTGAGCCGCTGGCCGGAGACATTGCTGGTGAGCTCTTGGCGCAACTTGCTGCGCTCCTGCATCGATAAGCGGTTGAACGTGGATTCAGCCTGGGCAAAGCGCACGTCTCCTGTTTCGACATTGGCGTACACCCACAGCTCGGGATTGCGCAGCAGCGCCAAGGTGGTGTCCTGCAGCACCCGCTGCAGGCCAGCACTGGAGCCGGTGTCGGCGGAGGCCGCCAGGCGGCGCAGGTCGTCCTGGAGATCGCGGGCACTGGCCAGGAGGCCAACCTGCAGCTGGGCCATGGTCACCGGACCATCCTGCGGGGCCTCCACCATTCCCCCATCGCCACTCAGACGCGGGCCGCCGCCGCCACGCAGAGCATTCATCAGCAGACCCACCACGGCCATCAACACCAGGAAGCCGAAAAGGCCACCCCCGCCGAAGCCGAAGATCGGCACGATGAAGGGGAAGCCGATCCCACCTCCCCCAAAACCGCCCCCAAAACCACCGCCGGATCCGCCCCGATAGCCGCCGGATCCGCTGAAGCTGCGGGGCATGGAGGGCGCCGAACGGAAGCTGCCGCCGCCGATGCGTCCACCGCTGGCCGCATCGGCGGAGTGCGGCGCGAACACCAGCAGACTCGCCACCAGGATCGGCAGGGCCATCAGGCTGGCCAGGCGACGCAGCAGGGGTGCCGCCATCGAAAAACTCCTCATCGCGGATCGAAATCTAGGAACCACCACCGACGATGGTGACCACCTCCAGCACATCGGATTCCCCGACTGTTTGGTCAGCCCAAAGCGTTCTCGGCAAAATCGCGCCGTTGTACTCCACCACCACCAGCCGGGGCTGGTGGCCCAGATAGCGCAGCAGGGATTCCAAGTTGAGGTCCGCCGGCACCCGCTGGGCCTCGCCATTCAGGAACACGCTCACCTGCCGCGGCTGGATCTGTGGCGTGGGGACCGGTTGCGGCGTGCCGGGCCCAACACCCTCGGGCGTCTCTGGCTGTGTCGACCCGGATACGGGCTCGTTGGGCAGCGCTGCGCTCATGCCGAGGCCCCCAGCAAGGCCAAGAGATCGGCGGCGGCGGCCTGCGGATCAGCCGCCGCGCTGATCGCCCGCACCACCGCCACCCGATCGGCCCCAGCGGCTCGCAACGCGGGAAGCTCGCCTGGGCCGATGCCACCGATGGCGAAGCAAGGGATGGGGCTGCAGGCCAGGGCCTGGCGCACATAGGCCAAACCCACCGGCTCTCGCCCCGGCTTGGAGGGGGTGGCATGCACAGGTCCGACGCCGACGTAGTCGCAGCCATCGCGAATCGCCTGCTGCAGCTGACTGAGCTGATGGGTGCTGCGGCCGATCAGCTTCCGCGGGCCCAGCAGGCTGCGCGCCAGCGCCGGAGGCAGATCCCCCTGGCCCAGATGAACCCCATCCGCCGCCACCGCCAGAGCCAGGTCGATGCGGTCGTTGATGATCAGCAGGGCTCCGTAGCGATCACAGAGCGCCCGCAGGGCCCTGGCTTCCGCCAGGCGTCGCTGGTCATCGAGGGGTTGGGCAGCGTCGCTGTCACCGTCCTTGGCCCGGTACTGCACCAGGCGCACCCCGGCGGCCAGGGCGCCGGCCACCATCGCCTCCAAGCCGATCATCGGCCTGGTGATCAGATAGAGATGGCAGGCCGCCAAGCGGGAGCGGCGGTCCTGGTCGCCCTGGCCAGCCTGGTCCAGGTCGATGTCCAGGTCGTAGAGGGC
>JBIIIX010000391.1:0-2640 GCA_044234415.1 Cyanobium sp. | reverse complement strand
TCCAGCGCGGACCTGAGCTTGGAATGCTGGAGCCTGCAAGCCTGCGCCGCCGCCGTGGCCGAGACCTGCGGCTTGGAGTTGAAGGTGAGCGCGGCCGAGGCCCCGGCGATCAAACGTTGATGGGGCCGTGCCGCCGGTCTGCGGCCCCGCGGCCTGGCGGCGACTTGGCGGAGATCTGACGGCGACATGGCTGCGATGTGGCGGCAACCTGGCGGCGATGGGGGTGTCGGCAAATGCTGATGGCCGCAGCGGTGTTGCCGGCGGTTCAGCGTTCGTCGCGGCCGAGCAGCAGATCGCGGGCCCCGTTCACCAGCTGCATCGTGTCGTGCTCGCCGCCGCGGTCGGGGTGGTGCTCGCTGGCGCAGCGCTTCCAGGCCTGGTTGACCTGGGCGGGCGTCAACCGGCCGGAGAGGGGCAGCCGCAGCCGTTGGCGGGCAACGATGGCCTCCAGGTCGGGATGTTTGCCCAAGGGTCCCCAATCGGCCTTGCTGAGGGAGGGGCTGCGGCGGCGGTTGCCCTTGCGCTTGGACGCTCCCGGATCGCGCTTGGAGGCGCCTGCAGCGCCGCCGCCCCCGAAGCCGGCCCCGCCCCCGGCCTCGCCGCCGCCCCCGAAGCCGCGGCGGGTGCCGGCGGCTTCCGGCCCAGGTGGTGCGGGGCGTGAGTCTCGGCGCGAGGTCGCGTCGGCGTCGCTGAGGGCTAGCGGGTTCATGGCCGCGATTGGCTGATCACTGGTCTCCCCACTTTGCTTGTCACTTGGCCCCCGAGTGAGGTTGTTGGTTGGCTTGTCGGTTTGCTTGTGGATTGGCTTGTGGGTTGTCTTGTCGTTGGGCGCCCCTGTTGGCTTGCCACAGGGGGCTGCTGCCGCAGGCGGGTGAGGTGGGCGGTGGAGGGGTGGCCAGGGGCGCTGGTTTCGTGGAGACGCTGCCGCTGATCTGGGGGCCAACAAGGGGGCTTGTGAACGAAAGCAAACGCGAGTCGCCTACGGCGCCAAGGGGGAACAGCCAACCGCCGCAAAGCGGTCTCTGCGAGTACACCCTGGTGAAACCGATCATAGAGAATACGCTCGGGCTTATTTCCGCAGGATGCACACATCCTTTCCGCCACCTGTTGGACCACCGCGCGGAAGTCCACAGGTGCCAGGGCCTCGTCCGTGATCTGCCCCGGGAACGACAACCCATAGCGATAGCGAAACGCTGGCGTGTTACTCATCGTGCCAACAGCGCCGTGCTATCGGCCACAAACGCCCGCATCGTCTCGTCGTACGACAACCGCCGCAGCAGATCCGCCACTGCCGTTTCGGGGTTGGTGGGCTCTGGGTGGGGTTCCTCCAGCAGCTGAGCGCGAGCATCCGTGAGTTGCACAGCGGCGCCATAGGTGCTGGCCAGCACATGCAGCCGCGGCTCTGCCCGCAGCAGCCCTCGCTCCACCAGCTGCAGATACAGCTGCGCTTCGGCCTCGATGCCTTCCATGCCACCGATGCACAAACACAGCCGCGGTTGGGCCTCCAGCAGCATCAGCAACCGCATCACCAACAGGGCTTCCCGCCGGGAATCGCAGCGAGCCTGGGCTTGCTCGAACTCGGCTTCGCCCATCCCCTCCTTGCGAACGGGGGCGGGAGCCTGCTGGGGCAGCATTTCGGCGAGCCAGTCGCCCTCGAGCCCATGGTCTTCCAGCCAGGCCAGCAGCGGCTGGCCCCCAAAGCTGGCTGCCTCCAAGCTGGCTGCCTCCAAGCTGGCCGTCTCCAAGCTGGCCGCCTCCAAGCGGGGCGGCGTCCAGCGCAGCGCGGCGAAACCAGCCCGGGCCATGGCCTCGCGGCCCGGCGGCGCCGGTAAGGCTTGAAACAGTTCTGACTGGTAAAGAACGACGGGTTTCTGGAGCGGATCCACGCCGCCCTCCCCCTGGGGGCCGACATCCCAGTTGTGGAGGTGACAGGCAATCGCCTGGGTGATGGTGGGGTGACCGCCATGCAGCACCCGTCCACCGGCGCGCAGCACCTGGGCCACCAGGCAGCGCACGGCATCGAGAGCTCGCAAATCGATCACCCGGTTCATCAGCAGCAGATCATCCACCGGCCCCTCGAGGTAGCGCGGATGACGCCTCACATCCGGCACGCTGGCCGACAGAAACACGGCGGCACCAGCCAGGGGGCCTTGGGGATTCCAGGCAAACTTCACAACCTGCCCTCCACGATCACATCGAGCAACGAATCAATCATCTCCACATCGCAGTACTTGACGCTGCGGCCAGCAATGGCCCAATCCAGCTGCGACTGGCGGTCAGCGGCGATGCCGGCCGTGCGGCCGATCACCACTTGTTTGGCGGCCTGGCGCCGGCGTTGGCGGGTGGCGGCGTCGTGCAGATCGGCGAGCCCAGGGGGGCGTCCGGCGGGCACCAGGGTGATGGGACCTGCCGGGCTGTGGGGCAGATCAAGGCTGCCCTCATCGGGGGAGGGATGGTGGTCAAGCCCGCGGGCCTTCAAGGCCGCAGCGATCCGTCCACCAACCTGGGCCACACGGGCCATCATCTGCTGGTCATGGATGCGGTGGATGAGCCGCACCACCCGATCCAGGCCAGGGGGGCTGAGGGCATGGCCCTGGATGTCGGATGAGGGTTGCAGCTCGGCGGCCTCGAGGCTGAGCA
>JBIIIX010000388.1:0-2644 GCA_044234415.1 Cyanobium sp. | reverse complement strand
ACCGCCGCTATGAGCAGCTGCTTGAGGATCTGCGCCGCCGGCTGCTGCGGCTGCGGCTCAAAGGGGAATGCCTGCCGGCGCCGGAGGCCGAGGAGCTGGAGGCGTTGGTGGCGCGGGCGGAGGATCCGCTGATCGCCCGAGTGGCCGCCCAGTTGCGGCAGCGGATCAGCGCCGACGCCGACCCCGCCGCCACGGCCCTGGCACGCACCGCCCTCGCCGAGCTGTTCCGCTTCGCCACCAGCGCCTGATCCCGATGCGGTTGCTCCACTGCCAGCTCCAAAACGTGCGGGTCCACGGCGACCTGCGGCTGTCCTTCGCCCCCGGCCTCACCCTGATCGCCGGGCCGAATGAAGCCGGCAAGAGCACCTTGGTGGAGGCGTTGCACCGGACCCTGTTTCTCAAGGCGTCCGCCACCGGACCCGCGGTGGAGGCGCTGCGCTCCAGCCGGCATCTCGGCATCCCCTTGGTGCAGCTCGGCTTCGAGGCCCGCGGCGAGCGCTGGTTGCTGCGCAAGCGCTTCAGCGGCGCCAACGGCCAGGTGAGCCTGGCGGCCGAGAGCGCTGGCCGCACGGTTCAGGGGCCAGTGGCGGAAGAAGAGCTGGCGCGGTTGGTGGGGGTGGCCGAGATGTTGGGCGGCCGTCAGGCCAATTCGCTGCTGCCCAGCCGCTGGGCCCATCTCTGGGTATTCCAGGGCTCCGCCGGCGACAACCCCCTCCTGGCCGGCAAGGCCAGCTACGACGCCGACACCCTGCTCGATCAGCTGGAGCGCAGCGGCGGGGCCGCCGTGCAGCAGTCGCCCCGCGATCAGCTGGTGCAGCAGCGGCTTCAGGAGGCCTTGGCGGAGAACTACACGTCGCGGGGTCTGCGCAAGCACGCGCCGTTGTGGCAGCGCGAGGCGGAGCTCCGGGCCGCTGGCCAGGCCCTTGATGTTGCCCTTGAGCGCCTGCAGGCCTACGAGCAGGCCGCCGAGCGGCTGGCGGCGTTGGAAACGCGGCTGGAACAGCTGCAGGGCCGCGACCTGCCGGCCCTGCTGGACCGGCAACGGCAGCTGCGCGAGGACGCCGAAACCCTTAGCCGCCTCGACCAGCGGATTCACCTGGCCCAGAAGGAGCTCGAACCGATTCGCATGCGACACAGCGCCGTTCAGGAGCTGCTGCGCGAGGGCGATGCCCTCAACGGCCAGATCCACGCGGGCCAGCAGCGCCTGCTCGATCTGGAGGGGGCTGAACAGCAGGCCCAGCAGCGGGAGCGCCAGCTGCTGGCCGCCCTGGAGGAGCAGCGCCGCGGCCGCGATCAGCTGGCGGCCCAGCGCCAGCTCCTGGAGCCACGCCAGCAGCTGCTGGCCGATCTGCTGGAGCAGGCCCGCCTCGCCGAGGACCGCCAGCGGCTGTCAGCGGCTTTGCAGCACCAGCGCCAGCTCCTGGCCACGCGCCAGGACCTGGAGAGGCAACTGGCGGCGCTGCCGCCCCTGGATCGGGCCGGGATGCAGCGGCTGCGCCAGCTGCAGCAGCAGTGGCGCGATACGCGCACCCGCCAGGAAGCCCTGGCGGCTGAGGTCACCCTGCTGCGGGCCGATCAGCCGGTGCGCCTCAACGGCGAAGCGCTGGCGCCGGGCGAGCCGCGTTTGCTCAGCGCCCTGTTCGAGCTGGGGGTGGGCGATGGCGTGGCGGTGCGCATCCGCCCCGGCGGCGGCCAGGCCCTCGGGGATCTGGATCAGCAGTGCCAGCGCCAGGAGGCCGCCTTGGCCCAGGCCCTGGCCCCGTTGGGGGTTGCCTCCCTGGAGCAGGCCGAGGGCCTGCGGGAGCGGCGTTCCCAGCTGGAGCAGCGGCTGGCCAGTCTCGGTGGCGCCGTCCCCCCCACGGCAGGCCCAGGGGCTGGCTCCGCCAGAGGTTCCTCCGCTGGCCCCGGCAATGGCCCTCGGACGGGCTCTACGGCCGCCCCCGCCACCGGCCCAGGGGCCGCCCCCGCCACCGGCCCAGCGGCCATCGCTGAGCTGGAGGCCCAGCTGGAGCTGCTGGAGCCGCGCGGCGCCGAGCTGGAGCGTCGGCTGGGGCAGCAGGCCGTCTGCCGCCAGACCTTGGAGGCCGAACGGCAGCAGCCGCTGCCGCAGGACGCCGCGGCGTTGCAACCGCTGCAGCGCCAGCTCGGCGAAACCCTGGCCCAGCTGGGCCGGCTGCTGCGCCAGCAGGAGATGGAGCTGCAGCGGGCCCAGGCGAGCCTGGAGCAGTTCCGCCAAGGACGGCGCCAGGCGGAGACGGAGCTGCCGGCTTGCCGGGCCGAGCTGGCGGAGCGACAGCAGCGCCTCGCCGACCTGCTGCGCCAGCACAGCAGCCGCCAGGCCCTGGCGGACCTGGTGGCCCAGCGGGCCCAGGAGCGGCAGACGGCGGAGCAGGATTTCTCAGAACTGCAGCGGCAGCGGGCCGCCCTGGGTAGCGATGACCCGGCCCAGGCCCTGCGGCAGGTGCAGACCGCCATGGAGGCCGCCCGCGAGCAGCTGGAGCAGTTGCTCGATCAGCGCGGCGCCGCCAAGCAGCAGTGCGACAACATCAGCGCCGCGGATCCCCACGCGGCGGTGGAGCAGGCCCGCGCCCAGCTGGAGGTGGCCGAGGCCGCCCACCGCGGTCTCCAGCGGGTGTGTGACGCC
>JBIIIX010000389.1:0-2644 GCA_044234415.1 Cyanobium sp. | reverse complement strand
CACATAGAAGAAGGCCGAGAGGGCCAGCAGAAGCTCGAAGTCGCCGAGCAGCACCAGCAGACTGGCGGTGGCCGTGGTCAGCAGCAGCGCCGGCAGGGGGGTGCCGCGCGGATGCACCCAGGCCAGCGGCGGCGCGAACAGGCCATCGCGGGCCAGGCCGAACAGCACCCGCGGAGCGCTCATCAGCGAGGCGTTGATCAGCCCCAGCACCGACAGCAACGCCAGGGCGGTGATGACCTGGCGGCCGGCTGGGCCGATGATCACCGCCGCGGCATCCGCCACGGGCAGGTTGGAGGCGGCCAGTTGGGGTAGCGGCAGCACGTGCAGCAGCGCCAGATTGACCAACAGGTAAATCGTCGTCACCGCCACCACGCCGCCGAGCAGCGATCGGGGTAGATCGTGCTGGGGCCGCTCGAACTCCTCGGCGAAGTAGATGGGGCTGTGCCAGCCGTCATAGGTGGAGATGATCGGTTGCAGGGCAGGCACCAGCACCAGCAGCAGGCCCCCCCAGCCGAGGCTGGACGATGGCCCTGCCGCAGGGGAGAGCCCAGCGCCGGCGACGGCGACCGCCGGGCTGTCGCTGCCGCCTCCCACCAGGAAGCAGGCCGCCACCAAGGCGAGGAAGGCCAGGGCCTTGGCCAGGCTGAGCAGCTGCTGACTGCCGCTGGCCGCCTGCAAGCCCAACCACTGCACGCCTGTGAACAGCAGCAGACTGGCCAGGGCGATCAGTCGCGGATCGCTGTGGAGCCAGGGCAGCAAGGCTTGGGTGTACTCGCCCGCCGTCATCGCCACCCAGGCCACGCCGAGGCAATGACCCAGCCAGTCGAGCCAGCCGATGCTGAAACCGGCCCGGTCGCCGAACGCCCGCCGCATGTAGATGTACCAACCTCCCGCCAGGGGTATGGCGGAGGCCAGCTCGGCCACGCACAGTGCTCCCAGCAGGGCGTAGAGCCCACCGGCCAACCAGGCGGCCAGGATCAGGGGCCCCTGCTGGAGCTGGGCGGCCACCAGGCCTGGAGTCCGCAGGATGCCGGCCCCGATCGTGCCACCCACGGCCCCGGCCAACCCGAAGCCCAGGCCGAGCAACCGCAACAAGCCACTGGAGTTGGGCGTCGGGTCGCTTGGGGAAGGGTCCGCCAGGGCGCTGCCGCGGTTGTGGGCATGCTGTCATTTCCGCCGCGATGCCGCTTGGGGTGGCGGCCCAGAGCCCCTGTGCAGAACCCTGAGCAGAACCCTGAGCAGTGCCAGACGTGGGATTGGCCTATTCCTCGGGGCGTCGCGGCCGACGCATCGCAAGGCAAACTGGGTGAGCATTAGGCCCACAATGCCGTGAACCCGAAGGTTGAGATCTACGTCTGGCGCACTTGCCCCTTCTGCATTCGCGCCTTGCAGCTTCTAGAGCGCAAAGGTATTCGATACACGAAATATATGATTGATGGCGATGAGCGGGCCCGCGAGCTGATGGCAGAACGCACAGGCAGCGGACGCCGCTCCGTGCCGCAGATCTTCATCAACGACGAACACGTTGGCGGCTGCGACGACCTGCACGGCCTGGAGCGCAGTGGTGAGTTGGACCAGCTGCTCGACGTGGCAGCCTGATCCTGCCGCCAGGGGCTGGGCTGCAGGAGTCTGCCGCCGCCGTTGTAGTTCAAGCGGAAGCGCTCAATCCAGGCCTCGCCCTTGCGACCATTCGGTAACGCTGCGGCTTTCTCCTGTGTTCTTCGTACGGATGGTTCGGCTGTCATGGGTTGATCTCGCCTTGATGTTCCCGGTCCAGGTGCCCCATCCTTAGGTGCAAATCTTTAGGCCAGCAGCCCGGCCCGCTGCCGCTTGCCGCTGGCTCAATCGGTTTGATCGCGCTGTCGAGACGCAAACCAAGGCGCTTGGCTTGTTCCAGATGAAGCCTCGCGAGCATGAATCAGCCCCTGCAGCGGCCGGGAGACCGCCGCAGCCAGGCGCTCGAAAGGCCCTGGCAGCCATCCTGATGGACTGCTCTTCAGCGTCAAGCCCAGGCGGGGAAAACGCCTTGCGCTCAGTCCGGTAGCAGGGCGCTGAGCTTCTGGCGGAAGTCGCCCTTGGGCATGCCGCCACGCAGTTCGCCGTGGATCGTGAACTCGCCTTCCGGATCGCTTACCACCAAATAGGTGGGCCAACCCATGCCCTGCTTGTCGGGGTATTGGGCCAGCAGCACTTTGCGGTAACGCCGGTAGGTGGTGATGTCCTGCATCATCACGCTCACGAAGGTCACGCCCAGCTCGCCGCAGACCAAGGCGTCGTAGTGGGACATGCGGTGACAGGTGCCGCAGTCCTCGGAACTGAACTTGAGCACGTGCAGCATGGCAACCCAGCAATGAATGGGCCCGACAGTAGCCACGGCCGAGGCGCACCGGTGTGCGACCACGGTGGAGGCGCTGGCTCCGGCTGGGTTTGGGCGCTACGGCTCCCTTCAGCGGCCGCTCAAGGCATAGGGCTGTCCCGGTTGGGGATCGATGAAGCGGCAGCCATCGGCCTGGGCCTCCACGAGCGCCTCGGCTTCGGCCGGGCTGCCGAGCACTTGCAGCCAGCTGGCCAGCAGCCCGCTGAAGCGCACATCACCGCCCGTGGTGCTGGCAAGCACGGTGCCGGGTTGGAAGCGCCTCAGCAG